>NZ_JBQGCX010000203.1:0-5304 GCF_052038725.1 Actinosynnema sp. | reverse complement strand
GATCCGCGACGGGGTGGCGTACGTGCAGGCGGGCGGCGGCATCGTGGCCGACTCGGACCCGGTGGCCGAGGACAACGAGTGCCTGAACAAGGCGGGCGCGGTCCTGGCCGCGATCGCGACGGCCCAGACCATGGCCCCGGCCGTGGAACCGACCCGTGTCTGAGGGCGGCGGCACAGCGCGGGACGGCGTTGGGCGGGAGGCCGCTGGGCGGGCTGGTGCAGAGCGGGATGGCGCAGAGCGGGAGGTTGCTGGGCGGGAGGGCGTTGGGCGGGGCGAAGTCGGGCGGGACGGCGTGGCGAGGGCGGACGCGGCGGGGGAGCGGGTGCTGCCCGCAGGCATCCCGACCGTGTGCCCGACCCCCGATCTGGCTCCCCTTCCGACCGCCGACCCGGTCGCCGGGCTGGCTGCCGATCCGGCAGTCGATCCGGCCGACGCGCGGCCTGTCGCTTCGGTCGCCGATCCGGTCGCCGGGATGGCTGCCGATCCGGCCGCCGACCCGGCCGCCGATCCGGCCGGTGGTTCCCCTGCTGGCCCGACCGCCGCGCCGACCGCGCTTCCGGCCGCTGCTCGGGCCGGGTCCTCGGCCGACAGCGCCGGTGAGCCCGCCGGCGTCGACGCGCGGGCCGCAGCCGCCGGTTCCGGTGGGCAGGCCGGTGCCACGGGCGCCGCCGACCCCCCGCCCCCTCCACCACGTCCCGGCAGGCGCGAGCAGCGGCTCGTCCTCGGCCTGCTCCTGCTCGCCGCGCTCGTCCTCTGGGGCTCCTCCGCGCTCGACTGGGGCGCCGCCGGACCGCGGTGGCCGGTCCCGCTCGCCCTGCTCTCGGGCGCGGGCGTCGCGGCGGTGCTGGCGCTCGGCGGCATGGTGCGGCGCGCGCTCGGCGCGGTGCTCGCGGTGGTCGGCCTGCTGGCCGTCGCGGTCGGCGTCGGCGACCTGCCCGCGTCCGGCCCGGTCGTCGGCCTGCTCGGCGCGCTGACCGTGGTCGCCTCAGGCGTCCTGCTGCTGGTCAAGGGCGGACGGATGCCCCGGATGGGTGATCGCTACGAGACGCCCGCCGCGCGCAAGCCGTCCGCCGATCCCGAGCGCGAGCTGTGGAACGCCCTGGAGCGCGGCGACGATCCCACTGAGCGGGACTGATCTTCCACGGGGGGACCGCTCGCCCGAACCGGGCAAACCCCTCGCCGGGGGTTTGCGCACGTGAGGTCCGCGCGACCGTGCCCAGCAGCGCGAACGCGCAGACCCGGTGGCCGGTGCCGCCGACGTCCGGGGTTAGCATCCTTGCGGCGGGAAGGGGAGCATGACGTGCGGGAGTTCACGACCGAACTGGGACGGCCGGCCGAGGTGAACGGGGTGTGCGCATGACCGTTCTCGAGTCGATCATCGAAGGCGTTCGGGAGGACCTCGCCACGCGCGAGGCGGCGCTGCCCTTCGAGGTGCTCAGGGAGCGGGCGGCGAAAGCCGCGCCCCCCCAGGACGTGATGGCGGTGCTGCGCAACCCCGGGGTCGGGGTCATCGCCGAGGTGAAGCGCAAGAGCCCGTCCAAGGGCGCGCTCGCGGACATCCCCGAGCCCGCCGAGCTGGCCGCCGCCTACGAGGCGGGTGGCGCGCGGGTGATCAGCGTGCTGACCGAGCAGCGCCGCTTCGGCGGGTCGCTGGCGGACTTCGACGCGGTGCGCGCGGCGGTGCGGGTGCCGCTGCTGCGCAAGGACTTCATCGTCAGCCCGTACCAGGTGCACGAGGCGCGCCTGCACGGCGCCGACCTGGTGCTGCTGATCGTGGCGGCGCTGGAGCAGAACGCGCTGGTGTCGCTGCTCGACCGGGTCGAGTCCCTCGGGATGACGGCGCTGGTCGAGGTGCACACGGCCGAGGAGGCCGACCGGGCGCTGGAGGCGGGGGCGAGCGTCATCGGCGTGAACGCCCGCAACCTGCACACCCTGGAGGTCGACAAGGAGGTGTTCGGCCGGATCGCGCCCGGCCTGCCCTTCGAGACGATCAAGATCGCCGAGTCCGGGGTCACCGGTCCCGGCGACCTGATGGCCTACGCCGGGGCGGGCGCCGACGCGGTGCTCGTCGGCGAGAGCCTGGTGACGAGCGGCGACCCCAAGGTCGCGGTGAACAAGCTGGTGACCGCTGGATCGCACCCGGCGTGCCCCCGGCCCAGTCGTTGATGGGAGAGAGCGCATGACGCGCGACCAGTTCGCCCACACCCCGCACGACCCCGACGTCCGGGGTCACTTCGGGCGGTGGGGCGGCCGGTTCATGCCGGAGGCGCTGATCGCGGCTCAGGACGAGTTGGCCGCGGAGTACGAGAAGGCGCGGGTCGACCCGGAGTTCCTGGGTGAGTTCGCCCGGCTGCTCAAGGAGTACGCGGGCCGCCCGTCGCTGCTGACCGAGGCCAGGCGGTTCGCCGAGCACGCGGGCGGCGCGCGGGTGTTCCTCAAGCGCGAGGACCTCAACCACACCGGCTCGCACAAGATCAACAACGTGCTGGGCCAGGTGCTGCTCACCAAGCGCATGGGCAAGAAGCGCGTCATCGCCGAGACGGGCGCGGGCCAGCACGGCGTCGCCACCGCCACGGCGTGCGCGCTCATGGGCCTGGACTGCGTGATCTACATGGGCGAGGTCGACACCGAGCGCCAGGCGCTCAACGTCGCCCGGATGCGGCTGCTCGGCGCCGAGGTCATCCCGGTCGGCACCGGCTCGCGCACCCTCAAGGACGCGATCAACGAGGGCCTGCGCGACTGGGTCGCCAGCGTCGACCACACCCACTACCTGATGGGCACGGCGGCGGGCGCGCACCCGTTCCCGATGATGGTCCGCGACTTCCACCGGGTGATCGGCATCGAGGCCCGGCAGCAGGTGCTCGACCAGGCCGGGCGGCTGCCGGACGCGGTCGCGGCCTGCGTGGGCGGCGGCTCCAACGCCATCGGCATCTTCCACGGCTTCATCGACGACCCGTCGGTGCGCCTGGTCGGCCTGGAGCCCGGCGGCGACGGCGTCGAGACCAAGCGGCACGGCGCCACCCTCACCAAGGGGACGGCGGGCTCGCTGCACGGGGCCATGTCGTACGTGCTCCAGACCGAGGACGGGCAGATCGCCGAGGCGCACTCCATCTCGGCGGGCCTGGACTACCCCGGCGTCGGGCCCGAGCACGCGCACCTGAAGGACACCGGTCGCGCCGAGTACCGGCCGATCACCGACGCGCAGGCGATGGACGCGTTCGCGCTGCTGTCGCGCACCGAGGGCATCATCCCCGCCGTCGAGTCCGCGCACGCCCTCGCGGGCGCGCTGGACCTCGGGCGGGAGCTGGGGCCGGACGGCCTGATCCTGGTCAACCTGTCCGGTCGCGGCGACAAGGACATGGACACGGCGGTCTCGTGGTTCGGGCTCGGCGTCAAGGAGGAGGACGCGTCGTGAGCGCGTTGGACGGCGTTTTCTCGACGTGCCGGGACGAGGGGCGCTCCGCGCTCATCGGCTACCTGCCCGCCGGGTTCCCCACGGTCGAGGGCTCCAAGGACGTCCTGCGGGCCATGGTCGAGTCCGGGTGCGACGTGGTCGAGGTCGGGATGCCCTACTCCGACCCGGTGATGGACGGCCCGACCATCCAGGCCGCCGCGCAGCAGGCGCTCGACGGCGGGTTCCGGGTGCGGGACCTGTTCGGCGTGGTCGAGTCGGTCGCCGCGCTCGGCGGCAAGGCCGTGGTGATGACCTACTGGAACCCGGTGCTGCACTACGGCGTGGACGCGTTCTCCCGCGACCTCGCCGCCGCCGGTGGCCTCGGGCTGATCACCCCGGACCTGGTGCCCGACGAGGCCGAGGACTGGATGGCGGCCTCCGAGGCGCACGGGCTGGACCGGATCTTCCTGGTCGCGCCCTCCTCCACCGAGGAGCGGATCGACCTGACCGCCAAGGCCTCCAGCGGCTTCCTGTACGCCACCGCCGTCATGGGCGTGACCGGCGCGCGGACGGCCGTGTCGTCGGCGGCCCCCGCGCTGGTCGGGCGGGTCAGGGAGCACACCGACATGCCGGTGTGCGTGGGCCTCGGCGTGCGGGACGGCGCGCAGGCCGCGCAGGTCGCCTCGTTCGCGGACGGGGTGATCGTCGGCTCGGCGTTCGTGTCCGCGGTGGCCGGTGGCGGGGTGCCCGCGCTGGCGGAGGAGCTGGCGAAGGGCGTGCGCGGGGTCGGCGGCCCGGCCTGACGACCCGTGGTGCGCGACGGGGGTTTCACACGTTCGTGTGAGGCCCCCGTTCTGCTGCGCGGGTGGTCTGCGCGGAGCGGGTTCGGACGCCCCCGAAAGCGGGATGTCCCCCGGTAACGATCGGGTCGCCCGGTTCGGGGGCGTGGTCCCAGCGACTACGGTGGTGCGCGTGGTGACGACTTACCTGGCGAGCATCCCGAGTCCTGCCCAGGGCGTGTGGCATCTCGGCCCCCTCCCCCTGAGGGCGTACGCGCTCTTCATCATCCTCGGCATCATCGTCGCGATCTCGTGGGGCGAGCGGCGCTGGGTGGCCCGAGGCGGGCAGAAGGGGACGGTCACCGACGTCGCGGTGTTCGCGGTGCCGTTCGGCCTGGTCGGCGGCAGGCTCTACCACGTCGCCACCGACTACCACAAGTACTTCGGCGAGGGCAAGGACCCGCTCGACGCCCTGAAGATCTGGAACGGCGGCCTCGGCATCTGGGGCGCGATCGCCCTCGGCGGCGTCGGCGCCTGGATCGCCTGCCGCCGCAGGGGCATCCCGCGGCCCGCGATGGCCGACGCGCTCGCCCCCGGCATCGTGGTCGGGCAGGCCATCGGCCGCATCGGCAACTACTTCAACCAGGAGCTGTACGGCGCGGAGACCACCGTGCCGTGGGGCCTGGAGATCTACGAGCGCGTCGACCCGGTCACCGGCATGAAGAACGACCTCAACGGCGTCGCGGTCGACACGGCCACGCCGCTGATGACCGTCCACCCGACGTTCCTGTACGAGCTGCTGTGGAACCTGGGCGTCGCCGCGCTGATCGTGCTCGCCGACCGCAAGCTGCGACTGGGCCACGGCCGGGTGTTCGCGCTGTACGTCGCCGGCTACACGGCGGGCCGCTTCTGGATCGAGATGATGCGCACCGACGAGGCCACCATGGTCCTCGGGCTGCGGATCAACGTGATCACGTCGGTCGTGGTGTTCCTCGGCGCGGTGCTGTACTTCGTGCTCGCGGCCAAGCGCGGCCCGAGGGAGACGGACGTCGAACCGGCTCCGGAGCCCGAGCTGCCGGAGGGGGCCGACGCGGAGGGCGAGAAGGTGTCGGCGACCACCGCGCCCGCCC
>NZ_JBQGCX010000202.1:0-2569 GCF_052038725.1 Actinosynnema sp. | reverse complement strand
CACCAGCCCAGCACCGGTCGCGGGCCGCGCAGCACCGTCGGCAGCACCAGCAGCGCGATCACCGCCACCGCCGCCCGGTCCGGCATCCAGCGCGCGTCCGCCGCGAGCAGCGCCGCGATCCCGCCGAGCGCCGCCGCCCCGGCCGCCGCCCGCCGCGCCCGCTGACCGGGTTCCGCGGGGACGGCGGCGCGCAGCAGCGACCAGGCCGCCACCAGCGTCACCGAGCCGAGCAGCAGCAGCCGCAGCAGGGTGAAGCCGAGCGGCAGGCCGACGGAGCCGTGGTCGTGCACCGGCTCAGGCCGCCGAGGTCGCCGGGACGGCGCAGGAGCACGACATCCCCGCCCGCTCCTCGGGCGTCGGCCGCATGTGCCTGATCACCGCGACGACCATCGGCACGGTCACCACGAAGTTGTAGAACAGGTGCAGCTCCACCCTCGGCACGATCAGCTGGATCACGCTCGTGGGCACCGGCTTGCCGAGCAGGTACGCGCCCGTCGACGCCTGCACGATCAGCAGCAGGTGCTCGAAGTGGTGCCAGAACTGGAGGCCCAGCGCGAGGTCCCACCACTTGCGGGAGCGGCCGGTGAACCCCTTGCGCAGCGCGAAGAGGAACACCAGCATCACCAGCGCGAACCCGTAGTGCATGACCTCGGACTTGACCAGCCACGGGAACCACAGGCCGAGCACGCCGCCCGCCCTGGGGGTCGGCCAGCCCATCACGTAGATCTGGTACGCCTGCGCCAGGTGCTCCGCCCAGTGCGCGACGACCACGGCCGTGAAGGCGTAGAGCGCGGGCTTGTGCCAGTGGGTGTTGAGCGCCGCGCCGGTGAGGCGGGTGCGGGAGTTGGGTAACGACGCGTCGACCACGGTTCCTCCTGAAGCGGTTGTCCCGGTCGGGTGCTGCTGCTTTCGGCGCCCTGCGGTTTCGGCGCAGTCCGGTTTCGGAACTGCGGACCGTCCCTGACCAGCCAGAATATCGCTCGGAACGGCTGCGGAGAACGGGTTCGCGGCGATTGGGCAATCTCGGAGAAACCCGAGCGGTGCTCGGCGCGGGGCCCCGGTCCGCGTTCGCCGCGGGGCGCTGGAAGTTACCCGTGGGTCGGTTGGCGGATTTCCGAAGTGCCCCGCGCGATCGTCGTTCGCGCGACCGCCCGTGGCGCGTTGTTGGTCCGGTCGGGATCGTTCACACCCCGTCCGCACTGGTGCGGATTTCCTTCCGGCGGGCGGGGGAGGGGCCTTGATGTGCGGCGCGACCGTCCCGGTGGGACCGATCGCGCGAGGACGGTGCGGTGCCATTCGCCCTCCCGATGGCGGTCGTCGCACCGGTCCGCAGTGGACCGCGCCGGGCGCCGCGCGATCCGGAACCGACTGGTGGCGGAGGTGGCGGGCGTCCGCGCGCGCCGACCGCCGAGCCCGCTGGGGCGGATGACGGCGTCCCCGCTGCCCCGTGCCGCCGCGTCGCCCGCGTTCCGGCCGGGGCTCGGCGGGTGCGACTCGCCGGAACGGTCCGGTGGGGGCGGATTGTCCGACTGCGTTCGGCGACCGGATTCGGTCCGGGCTCACTCGGAAGGTCTAGCAAACGCCGGGCGCCGGGTGATGAAAATTATTTATCAGGTCACCCTCCGAGGTGAGCCGAAAGACGATTTCAGGATCGCGCGCCGGTTCGCGGAACGATCATGAACGGCGGATTGAGGAGTCGTATGCGCTGCTTGCGGAGGTTGTTTGGGTCCGGTAGCTTCCGGAAATATATCAGGTGGATTGGTTGGGCCCGGAGCCGCCGAAATTGTTTTCGCTAACGCGTCGCGGCGCGCTGCGGGCGCGATTTTCGCCTCCGCACGCGAGGATGGGAGCCCTGGTGGAGGAAGTCGTGGAACAGGCAGTCGGTCGCGTCATCGAATTCATGCGCAGCAGCATGGGCGAGCAGTTCACCATCGACGACATGGCCCGAGCGGCGATGTACAGCAAGTTCCACTTCTCCAGGGTCTTCCAGCGCGTCACCGGCGTCTCGCCGGGGCGGTTCCTGTCCGCGATGCGGCTGCAGGAGGCCAAGCGGCTGCTGGTGTCCACCACGTTCACCGTCACCGACATCAGCCACCGCGTCGGCTACACGAGCGTCGGCACGTTCAGCTCCCGCTTCCGGGCCAGCGTCGGCGTCTCGCCCACCACCTACCGCCAGCTCGGCGGCTTCCCGCCGCAGACCTCCGCGCTCGTCGCCGCCTCCGCACCGGTCGGCCCGCTGGCCGAGGGCGGCGGGCTCGGCGAGGTGCGCGGCCGGGTCGGCGCGCCGAGGGGCGACCTGCCGGGCCCGATCTTCGTGGGCCTGTTCCCCGACCTGATCCCGCAGGGCACCCCGGCCCGCTGCACGGTGCTCGACCGCACCGGGCCGTACACGATCACCGACGTGCCGCCGGGCACCTGGCACGTGCTGTCCACGACGGCCTACCCGTCCTTCGCGGGCAAGCCCGTGCGGGCGGCTGCCGAACCCCCGTCGGTCGCCTCCGCCGGGCCCGTGACCGTGCCGCCGGGGGAGCTGGTCGAGCGGATCGACCTGGACCTGCGGCCCAGGGGC
>NZ_JBQGCX010000201.1:0-1629 GCF_052038725.1 Actinosynnema sp. | reverse complement strand
GAACGGTGTGCCACACGTGTCGCCCGGGCAACAGATGTGTCACCGCATACCCCCTCGCGCGACAGATGTGTCACAGCGCTGCGGGGGCGCGGGGGCGTGGTGCGACAGATGTGTCACAGCGCTCCACGGGCGCGGGGGCGTGGCGCGACAGATGTGTCACAGCGCTCCGCGGGCGGACGCCGCGAGGGGCTCCCCGCGGCGTGCGCGGGGAGCCCCTCGGCGGTGGTGCGGCGTCAGCGGCCGCCGAACGCCTGGTCGTGCAGCGTCTCCTGCTCCACCGCGTGGACCTTGGCCGACCCGGTGGACGGGGAGGCCGAGGCGGGGCGGGAGACGACCCGCAGCGGGCGCTCCTCCCCGTGGTGGGCGAGCTCCTCGGGCAGGTTGAGCGCCATGAAGGGCCACGCACCCTGGTTCTTCGGCTCGTTCTGCACCCAGACCAGCTCGGCGTTCGGGTACTGCGCGGCCAGCGCCGCGATCTGCCGCGCGGGCAGCGGGTAGAGCTGCTCGACCCGGATGATCGCGGTGGTCTCGTCCTCGCGCTTGCGGCGCTCCTCCTCGAGGTCCCAGACCAGCTTGCTCGAGGCCAGCAGCACGCGCTCGACCTTCTGCCCGTCCAGCTGGGCGGTGTCCGGCAGCACCGGCTCGAAGGTCCCGGTCGTGAAGTCCTCCGGACGGCTGGCCGCCGCCTTGAGCCGCAGCATCGCCTTGGGGGTGAAGACGACGAGCGGGCGGCGCGGGCGGTCGGTCGCGTGGCTGCGCAGCAGGTGGAAGTAGGACGCCGGGGTGGAGGGGTAGGCGACCTTCATGTTGTCCTCGGCGCACAGCTGCAGGTAGCGCTCGATCCGGGCCGAGGAGTGGTCCGGGCCCTGGCCCTCGTAGCCGTGCGGCAGCAGCAGGACGACGCTGGAGCGCTGGTCCCACTTCTGCTCCGAGGAGGAGATGAACTCGTCCACGACGGTCTGCGCGCCGTTGGCGAAGTCGCCGAACTGCGCCTCCCACAGCACGAGCGCGTCGGTCCGCTCGACCGAGTAGCCGTACTCGAAGCCCATGACCGCGTACTCCGACAGGAGCGAGTCGTAGACCTCGAAGGTCGCCTGGTCCTCCGACAGCTGGTGCAGCGGCGTCCAGGAGGCGCCGGTCTCGTTGTCGGTGAGGACGGCGTGGCGCTGCACGAAGGTGCCGCGGCGCGAGTCCTGGCCGGACAGGCGCACCGGGGTGCCCTCCATGACGAGGGAGCCGAAGGCGAGCAGCTCGCCCATGCCCCAGTCGATGCCGCCCTCGCGCGTCATGTCCTTGCGCGTGGTGAGCAGCTTGGCCAGCTTGGGGTGGACCGTGAAGTCCTCCGGCACGTCGACGAAGGCGTCGCCGATGTGCCGCAGCGTCTCCTCGCTGATCGCGGTCGGGCGCTGGCGGGTGGCCATGTCGCCCTCGTCCTGGGCCTGCGGCCGCTCCAGGCCGCCGGTGCCGTCGCCCTCGCCCTTGAGCGCCGCCTTGGTCTCGACGAAGACCTGCTCGAGCTGCTTCTGGTAGTCGCGCAGCGCCGCCTCGGCCTCCTCGATCGTGATGTCGCCACGACCGATGAGGGACTCGGTGTAGAGCTTGCGGACCGAGCGCTTGGCGTCGATGAGG
>NZ_JBQGCX010000200.1:0-2961 GCF_052038725.1 Actinosynnema sp. | reverse complement strand
CGGTTCGGGGGCCGACGACGTCTCGGTGCGCGCGCTCCGTCGCGTGTGGACGGTCGCTACAGGCCGCGCAGCCCGGAGAGCACCCGCTCCATCAGCGCCATGGTCGGGCCCTTCTCGCCCGTCTCCATGTTCTCGTGGATGTTGATCAGCGTCAGGTCGGACATGTCCGACAGCAGCACCCGGACCACGCCCAGGGGGAGCCTGAGGCGCGCGGACACCTCCGCGACGGAGTGCGGGGTGCGGCAGAGGTCGCTGATCACGCGGTGCTCGGCGGTGGAGGTCAGTGCGTCGCGTCCGGCCCGCTCGTTCGTCGAGACGATCGTCTCGATGGCGAGGCTGGTCGTCGAGCGCGTCCGTCCGCCCGTCATCGTGTAGGGCCGGACCCTAATCGTCACGGTGCTCCTTGGCGGTCGTCGTGGTCTTCACGGGCCGGGCGCGTTCAGGTCACTTTTCGGTCACTGAGCGCGCTTGAACGATAGGGGTACGGGGAGTCGCTGTCGCGAACTTCCCGTTATCTGGGAAAAATTCGAGTATTCCGTCACGATCGGTGCAAGGTTGCATCCGATCCGTGATGAAGCCCAGGTCGGCGTGGTCGATCTTCAATCATGCTTCTCATCTGGTGGGAAATTTGGCCCGGTGGACGGGTGGTTCGCACCCCTCGCGAGGCCCTGTGCTGCATCGATGCACAAACTCAGGGTGACCGGGCTTGTTCGGCATCCCGTCACCGCGCGTTTTCGGCAATGCCGTTTACTAGCAACGCTAACTACTCTCCGGCGTGCCCTGAGTGGACGGCGCGCGGCGCGCGGTCCGTCCACAGCGGATCGACCTCCCGGCCCGGCCGGTCCCCGGCTCTTCTCGGTCGCCTGAGGCGGGTGGCGCCCCAGGCGACCTCCCTGGCTACCCGATGGGGGTCGCGTTGACCATTCGGCACCTCGCAAGAACGCTCGGGGTCGGGTGTCCCGGTGATGAGCTCACCACCTGCTCGGCTTGTGGCCGGTGCAGAAAGCTAGCCAGGGGGAGAGCGCTCTCACAACTTCTGTTGACCAAGGCTTGAGGTACCCGCCGGACGCCGCTCCGGGCCTCGTGCCCGGACCCGCGCGCGGGGGTGTGGTGGTGCTGTGCCGAAGGGGGGAACCCGGTGGGGCGCTTCGGTTGCGGCGGTGTTGCGCGGTGTGGCGGCACCGTGCGGCCGGGTGGTCGCACCGGGGTGCGCCGAGTGGTCGCGCGAACCGTGGTGCCCCCGGAGCAGTCCGGGGAACGGCTGGGAAAACCTTGCTCGCCAACGGTTTTGCCTGAGGCTGAAACCTCGCCGTAGCGGAACCGGAACGTTCCCGCGCCTCACGTCGGTGCCTAACAACCCTTGGTGCGCAAAGGAACCGCGCCCCGGTGGACCACCGGTCCGCACCACCCGATCAGCGCCGCCGCGTCCGAGCGCCGCGCCGAGCGCCCGAACCGGGGGAGAACCCCGCCCGCTTCCCGCCCGACCCGAGGGCCGGACGGGAAGCGCCCGTCAGCGCTCGCCGCGGTACGGCAGGACGTCCTGCAGGCAGTCGCACACCGAGGCCGACACCGTCAGCGAGTCCTCGTCCACCGCCCGCCGCACCGCCGCCGCGACGTCGCCCGCCGCCAACCCCCGCCGCCGCAGCAGCTCGGCCCGCTCGCCGTGCGGCAGGAACTCCACCGGCAGCGCCAGCGACCGCACCCGCGCGCTCCCCACCGCCTGCGCCAGCCGCGCGCCCAGCGACCCGCCCGCGACGCCGTCCTCCACCACCAGCACCACCCGGTGCCCGCCCGCCAACCGCAGCAGCTCCGGGTCCAGCGGCGCGATCCACCTCGGGTCGACCACGTCCACCCCGACGCCCCGCCCCGCCAGCAGCTCCGCCGCCTCCAGGCACACCCCGGCCATCGGTCCGACCGCTACCAGCAGCGCCCGCGCCGCGTGCGCCTCGTGCAGCACGTCGCACCCGCCGACCCGGCGCAGCGCGGGCACGTCCTCCGGCGCGGGACCGCTCGGGTGCCGCAGCGCCGTCGGCGCCTCCCGCTCCGCCACCGCCTCGCGCAGCAGTTCCACCAACCGCGACGGGTCGCGCGGCGCGGCCACCCGCATCCCCGGAACCAGCGCCAGCAGCGCCGCGTCCCACAGGCCCTGCTGGCTCGGCCCGTCCGGACCGGTCACCCCGGCCCCGCCCAGCACCAGCGTCACCGGCAGCCGGTGCAGCGCCACGTCCATCAGCACCTGGTCGAACGCCCGCTGCAGGAACGTCGACGCCAGCGGCACCACCGGGTGCGCGCCCGCCATCGCCATGCCCGCCGCCGACGTCACCGCGTGCTGCTCGGCCACGCCCACGTCGAACACCCGCTCCGGGAACCGCCGCGCGAACGCGTCCAGCCCGCTCGGCCCCTGCACCGCCGCTGTCACGCACACCACGTCCGCCCGCCGGAGCCCGATCTCGGCGAGCTCCGCCCCGAACACGTCCGCCCAGCCCCGCTCGCCCGTGCCCCCCGACGGCGACACCGCGTGCAGGCAGTCCACCGCGTCGCCCTCGGCGGGCGGGTAGCCCCGGCCCTTGCGGGTCGCGCAGTGCACCACCACCGGCCTGCCCAGCGCGGCGGCCGCGGCCAGCACGCCCTCCAGCGCGGGCACGTCGTGCCCGTCCACCGGCCCCAGGTACGGCAGCCCCAGCTCCTCGAACACCGGGTGCGCCCGCCGCTCCCGCAACCGGCCCAGGTGCGCGGCCAGCCCGCCCGCCGTCGGCGCGTACGAGCGCGCGTTGTCGTTGACCACCACGATCACCGGGTAGTCCGCCGAGGCCAGGTTGTTCAGCGCCTCCCAGGCCATGCCGCCGGTGAGCGCGCCGTCCCCGACCACCGCCACCACGCGCCGGTCCGAGCCCTGCAACCGCAGCGCCCGCGCGATCCCGTCCGCGTAGGACAGCGCGGTGGACGAGTGCGAGTTCTCCA
>NZ_JBQGCX010000199.1:0-1623 GCF_052038725.1 Actinosynnema sp. | reverse complement strand
CGTGTGCAGCACCTCGGGCGAGCGCAGCGCCTCGCTCCCCGCCAGGCGCAGGACCTCCCGCAGCTGGTCGAGCGAGTCGACCGAGTGCAGCAGCAGCTGCCACGCGTCCAGGTCGTCGACCTGTGGGCGCTCGACCACGGCCCGGTCTTCGCGGCGGTCGCCGCGCTGCGCACCTGCTGGCTCACCGAGGGCGCGCGGATGATCGAGGCCGACGCCCGCGGCAGCTGGTGGGGCAGGCACACCCCGCTCCTGCGGCGGGCCCGCGCGCTGCTGGCGGCGGCGTCCGACGAGGACTACGCCGCCGCCGTCACCGCGCTGGACGGCGAGCGCCGGGGCGCGCGCACCTCGGTCATCGCCGCGTACCTCGTGCCGGACCAGCCCGGTTGGGTGGACCGGGCGGTCGAGGCGCTGGGCGCGCTCGACGACCTGGACGCGTGGCAGCTGCTGCTGCACTCGGTCGACTCGCTCGACCAGCTGCGGGAGGTCCTGCGCCTGGCGGGGAGCGAGGCGCTGCGCTCGCCCGAGGTGCTGCACACGCTCGGCACGGTCATCGGGCCGGACCTGGCTCCCCTGATCACGCACCTGCTCCCGGACACCTTCGGCTACCGGGCCACGGGCGAGCAGGTCAGGGCGATGCTGGTCGAGTTCGCCACCGCCCCCGCGTTCACGGCGCTCCTGGCCGACCTGCTGGGCGGCGGCGTGCCGATCTCCGCGCTGGAGGTCGCGCGCAAGGAGCCCCGGATGGCGCTGGAGCGGTTCGCGGCGGCCGGGGAGCCCGCGCGGGAGCTGCTGCTGGACCACCTGCGGGTGCACCCCGACCTGCTGGGATCCGCGCCCGCGTGGGCGCGCGAGGTCCTCGTCCCCGAGCTGGCCGCGCGGTCGGCGGTGCCCGACGCGGTTGACGCCGAGCTGCCCGCCGCGCTGGTCACCCCGCCCTGGGAGGTGGCCCGCGAGCTGCCGGAACCGCTGGTGGTTCCGGGGGTCCCGGTGCCCGACGAGCGGTCCGTGGTGTGGCGGGCCGGGCTGCGGGAGGTGTGGGCGGTCAGGAGCCCGTACACCGGGAACTCCCCCGACTCCCGCTGGGAGCGCTACCCCGAGCTGTTCGAGCGGGGGGAGCTGAGCGCGAGCCAGCAGTTCCACTGGTTCGCGCAGGGGCCGCTCGACCAGGTGCTGCCCAGGGTCGCCGACTGGACCCTGCCCGAGCTGAACTGGTACTCCGGCGAGCTGGTCCAGGTGCTGCTGAACCGGTTCGAGGCAGGCGCGTTCGGGCTCGCGCTCGACTACGCCCGCAACCCGGCGGCGCGCGCCTACGACGTGGTGCTGCCGCTGGTGTCGGTGGAGGTCGCCCGGCTGGTCGCCGCGCGGCTGGGCGGCCCGAGGGCGGCGCGGCCGGTGTCGGTCCGGTGGGTGCGCGCGCACCCCGAGGCGGCGGCCCGGTTGCTGCTGGCGGACGCGGTCGGCGAGCCGGGGGAGCGCAGGGCGGCGGCGGAGGCCGTGCTGCGGATGGTGCCGGGGCAGGCGCGGGCCGCCGCCGCGCGGCACGGCGACGAGGTGGTGGAGGCGGTGGAGCGGGTGCTGTCGGTGGACCCGGTGGACCTGGTGCCGTCCCCGGTGCCCGACCCC
>NZ_JBQGCX010000198.1:0-2790 GCF_052038725.1 Actinosynnema sp. | reverse complement strand
ACGGCGGTGGTCGGGCCTATTCCTCGGGTGAGAGGAACCGGCCCGTGGCCGTCTCGGTGACTGTTATAGCCGCCAAGGGGCACAATTCAGCGTCGTCGAGCATGTACAGCGCGGGACCGGTCACGGTCGCGCGTGCGGCGGCCTTGCCGTCGCGGATCTCCAGGTGCTCCGGCGAGGTGCTCACGCACACGCCGGTGCCGATGCAGGCCGCGCGGTCGACGGCGACCGACCAGGAGGTGGCCTCGGTGGTGTGGTTCACCAGGCCACCCGCAGCTTCTTCGGGCCGCGCACCAGCAGGCCGCGCTTCCACTCCACGCCCTCGTCGCCCTCGGCCAGGCGCAGGTCCGGGACCTTGGTGGTGATGACCTCCAGCATGACCTGGAGCTCCATGCGGGCGAGCTGCGCGCCGAGGCAGTGGTGCGGGCCGTGGCCGAACGCGACGTGCGGGTTGGACTCGCGGGTGAAGTCCATCTTCTCCGGCTCGGCGAAGACCTCAGGGTCGCGGTTGGCGCCGGGGATCGAGGCCAGGATCGGCTCGCCCTCGCGGACGACGACGGTGCCGAGCTTGACGTCCTCGGTGGCGTAGCGGGGGAACAGCGCGGCCGGGTTGAGCGGGATGAACCGCAGCATCTCCTCGACGGCGGCCGGGATCAGCTCGGGCCGGGCCTTGAGCTGCTCGTAGTGCTCGGGGCTGGTGAGCAGGGCGTAGAGGAAGTTCGGGATGTGCGTGGAGACCGCCTCGGAGCCGGTCAGCAGCAGGCCGACGCTGGCGATGGACAGCAGCTCCTGCTCGGTGAGCTGGTCCTCGTCGTCGCGGGCGCGCACCAGGGCGGTGAGCAGGTCGTCGGTGGGCTCCTCGCGGCGCTTGGCCACCAGGGTGGCCATGTACGCGAACAGCTCCTCGGCCTGGGACATGACCGGCTTGGCCGTGTTGGTCAGGCCGTCGGTCCAGACCCGGAACTTGCCGCGGTCCTCGAAGGGCACGCCGATGAGGTCGCAGATGACGGCGATCGGGAAGGGCAGCGCGAAGTGCTCGACCAGGTCCGCGGGCGAGCCGTGGGCGATCATGTCGTCGGCGCACTTCTCCGCGATGCGCACCGCGTGGGGGCGCATGGCGTTGACGCGCCGGGCGGTCAGCGCCTTGCCCGCGAGCTTGCGCAGGCGGGTGTGGTCCGGCGGGTCGAGGCCGACGATGCCCTCGTACGCCATCTCCTCGCGCAACCGGGGCTGGTCCTGGCCCTGCGCCGCCGCCCGGCTGAAGCGCGGGTCGGTCAGCACGGTCTTGGTGTCCTCGTACCCCAGGGTTAACCAGGAGACCTCGCCGTAGGGCATCTGCACCCGGGTGACGGGCTCCTCGCTGCGCAGCTCGGCGTAGATGGGATCGACGTGGATACCCAGTTCCTCGCTGAACGGGTAGGTCCGGACCTGCTGGGTTTCTGTCATCCGTCTTCTCCTCCGGGTGCGCGGGAGCCTGCCCGACCACCGCGCGCCGGTCCCTTTGGGCCTGTGCCCGGAAGCCGTTCCCGGCTGCCACGTGAATGGCTCTGGGACATTCCCGCCCCCGGTCGTTGAGAAAGACTTAGCACGTCCCGGAAGTCCGCTAAACCCCGGCAGTCCCCCTTCGGTCCCCCTAGCCGCCCGGCGACCGCCCCGCCCCACCCCCGACCCCGACCACCGGTCAGCGGAAGCCCTCACCTGGGAATTCGGCCGAGGTCGTGGGTGCGGGGCGGCGCGCACCGGCTGCGGGCGCGGGGCGGTGAGGGGTCGCGCAGGGGCCGCGCTAGGGGTTGCGCGGGGGCATTTCGCGCTTAAGGTCGCTCAGCGGAACCACCCGCGAACTTCCCCTCGTGCGTTCTCCGCGCGGTGCGCTCGCCTCGCGCCGCACTCGCCGCGCGCCGATCGGCGCGCGGTCGGACGCCCATTTCCCAGCACCGCGGTCTTTCCGCGCCGCGGCCGTTCGAGCGAAAAACCGGGAAGACCGAAACGGAAGGTGCTCGCGCATGTCCCTGCCGCTCGCCGTTCTCCCGGAGGCGCCCCGCTTCCGGTCGTTGGGGCCCCACCACGTCGACGAGGTCGCGGCCAGGTACGCGCCGCGCGCGGACCTGATGGAGGCGGTGCGGGTCATCTCGCAGGTGCTGCCGTTCCGGGTCAACGAGTACGTGCTCTCGCACCTGATCGACTGGGCCCGCGTGCCGGAGGACCCGATCTTCCAGCTGGTGTTCCCGCAGCGCGGGATGCTGGCCGAGGACGACGAGCGCGAGCTGACCGACCTGCTGCGCGCCAAGGACAAGCGCGGGCTGCGGCTGGCGGTCGAGCGGGTGCGCGGCGGGCTGAACCCGCACCCGGCCGGGCAGAAGGAGCTCAACGTCCCGGTGCTCGACGGGGAGGTGCTGCCCGGCGTGCAGCACAAGTACCGGGAGACGGCGCTGTACTTCCCGCAGCAGGGCCAGACCTGCCACGCCTACTGCACCTACTGCTTCCGCTGGGCGCAGTTCGTCGGCGACGCGGACCTGCGGTTCGCCGCGCCCGGCCCGGAGCAGTTGGTGAGCTACCTGCACCGGCACCCGGCGGTGACCGACGTGCTGGTCACCGGCGGCGACCCGATGATCATGAGCACCGAGCGGTTGCGCACGCACCTGGAGCCGCTGCTGGCGGTCGACACGGTGCGCACGATCCGGATCGGCACGAAGTCGGTGGCCTACTGGCCGCACCGCTTCACCACCGACCCGGACGCGGACGACACGCTCCGCCTGTTCGAGAAGGTCGTGGCCTCGGGCAAGAACCTCGCGT
>NZ_JBQGCX010000197.1:0-1519 GCF_052038725.1 Actinosynnema sp. | reverse complement strand
ACCACCGGGGCCGGGCTGCTGTGCTGCGCGGCGCTGCGGCTGCCCCCGCGGCCGGTGGTGGCCGGGCCCGGCTAGCCGGTGGCCCACTCCGCGCGGTGGTCGTCGACGAACCCGGCGAACGGGCGCGGCGCGCGACCGGTGAGCCGGGTGACGCCGTCGGTCAGCTCCCCCTCGCCGCCGTCGCGGATCGCGGCGTTGTAGCGGGCGAGGCGGTCGGCGAACGGCGCGGGCATCCCGGCGGCCCGGAAGTGCCCGGCGAGCTCGTCGGCGGACACCTCCACCACCTCCACGGTCCGCCCGGTCCGCTCGGTGATGATCCGCGCGGCCTCCGGGTAGCTGAGCGCCCTCGGCCCGGTGAGCCGGTGCTCGGCCTCGGTCCGGTCGGCGAGGAGGGCGGCGTGCGCGGCAGCGGCCACGTCCCGCGCGTCGATCCAGCCGACCCGGCCGTCGCCGCTCGCCGACAGCAGCTCGCCGCGCTCGCGCACCCGCGCGGCCAGCGGGTGCGCGCCGGTGAGGTTCTGCATGAACCCGGCGGGCCGCAGCACGGACCAGCCGGGGGTCCCGCGCACCTCGGCCTCCAGCTCGGCGGCGCCGGGGGCGTCCGGCAGGACCGCGAGGGAGCCGAGCAGCACGAGCCTGGGCAGGCCGGTGCGGCGGGCCAGGTCGAGCAGCGGGCGCACGGCGGGCAGCGGGTCGCCGGTGGTGGGCGGCGGGACGGCGTAGACGGCGGTCGCGCCGTCCAGGAGCCCGCGGTGGGTGCTCGGGTCGTGCCAGTCGAACCGGGTCGCGCCGGGGGCCGGGGTGCGGCTCGCCCGCCGGAACGGGGTGCCGCCCGCCTCCAGCAGGGCGGTGAGGGCCCGGCCGGTGGTGCCGCTCGCGCCGATCACCACCACGCTCACGCGGTCGCCTCGCGGTCGAGCGCGGCGACCAGGTCGCCCAGCCCGCCCGTGGCCCGCGCGGCGGCGACGGGGCTCCAGTAGTCGCGGTAGGCGGTGAAGAGGCCGTCCACCACGGTGACGATGGAGACGTAGTCGAGCCGGTAGGGGGCTCCGGTCGCGGTCGTGCGGCCGACGGCGGTGAACTCGACCACCGCCGTGCTCGGGTCGGCCGTGCGGTGCACGACCAGCTCGGGGATCTCGGCGACGTCCACCAGGTCGGGGTAGCCGGCCAGGTAGGCGCGCACCTGCTCGCGGCCCTCGAGGCGGGTCGGGGAGCCCGCCTCGGCGAACGGGAACTCGGCGGTCCCGTCCACGGCCCACAGGTCCGCCACGGCGTCCATGTCCTTGGCCAGCAGGAGGTCGAGCAGTCGGCGGAAGGTCAGCTCCGGGTCGTTGTCCACGCCGTCGATCGTGCGGGCGGCGGGCCGGGCGCGGCACTGCCGGTCGAGCCCCCTCCCGGCGGTCCGTGGCTCGCCGGGAGGTCCTGTGCCAGGGTGGGGAGGATGAGCGCGCGTGAGCTGGCCGGGTTCCTGCGGGCCCGGCGGGAGTCGTTGGGACCGGCGCAGGTCGGGCTGCGGCGG
>NZ_JBQGCX010000196.1:0-2670 GCF_052038725.1 Actinosynnema sp. | reverse complement strand
GGCTGCTGTGAAAGCGAAACCGGGCCCCGGACCTGCCCGATCGGGTCCTGCCCGGTCGGGAACTGCCCGGCCGGGCAGGACCGGCTCGGCGGTCCCGCCCGACCCGACGGCTCAGACCGCGGACCAGCCGTTGTCCACCGGCAGGACCACGCCGTTGAGGCTGCTCGCCGCGTCCGACGCCAGGAACACGATCGCCGCCGCCTGCTCCTCGGCCTCCGACACCCGGCCCAGGTTGCCCATGTACCGCCCCAGCACCTTGGGGCCCGACGCCTCCGGGTCCACCTGCACCGCGATGCCGGTCCTCGTGCCGCCGGGCGCGATCGCGTTCGCCCGGATGCCCTGGTCGCGGTACATGACCGCCAGCGACTTGGTCAGGCCGACGACCCCGTGCTTGGACGCGGTGTAGGCCGCGCCCGCCGCGCTCCCGCGCAGCGACGCCTCCGACGCGGTGTTCACGATCGCGCCCCCGCCCGCCGCGAGCATGTGCGGCAGGACGGCCCGGCTGAGCAGGAACGGGGCGGTCAGGTTGACCCGGATCACGCGCTCCCACTCGGCGTCGCCCACGTCCCCTAGCGCGGTCAGCCGGTCCATGATCCCGGCGTTGTTCACCAGCACGCCGACGCCGCCGAACGACTCCACCGCCGTCGCCACGACCCGGTCCACCACGGCCTGCTCGCCCAGGTCGCCCACCACGACCTCGGCCACGCCGCCCGCCTCGCGGATCGCGGTCCCGGTGGCCTCCGCGGCCTCCGCCGCCAGGTCCGCCACCAGCACCTTCGCGCCCTCGGCCGCGAAGAGCAGCGCCGCCGCCCGCCCGATGCCCGATCCCGCGCCGGTCACGATCACGCCGACGCCCGCCAGTCCACTGCCGCCCATGTGCCCACTCCTGTCACGCCCATTCGTGGCGCATTGTGTCACTGTGTCACGTCGTGCCAAATAGTAGGCTGTGCGCCCGTGGAACCACAGGTGGGGCCAGCCAGGGGTGGCCGTCCGCCGCTCAGCGAGCGGCGCAAGGCGCAGACCAGGCTGGACATCGCCCGCGAGGCGGTCCGGTTGTTCGAGGCGCGGGGGGTCGCTGCGACGTCGGTCGAGGACATCGCGGAGGCTGCGGGCATCTCGACGCGCACGTTCTGGCGCTACTGCGAGGGCAAGGAGGACTGCGTCCGGCCCCTGCTGACCACCGGGGTGGACGTGGTGGCCGCCGCCCTGCTGGAGTGGCGCTTCGGCGAGGACCTCGCGACCGTGCTCGACCGCGCGGGCGCGGCGGCGGGCGAGGTGATGGCCGACGCGCCCGCCACGCAGGCCCTGCTGCGACTGGTGGTGGACGAGCCCGCGCTGCGCTCGGTGTGGCTGCGGGTGCACCACGACGCGGAGGACGTGTTCGCCGCCGCGCTGACCCGCTCGTCCGCGCTGCCGCCCGGCGGGCTGCACGCGCGGGTGGGCGCGGCCGTGGTCAACGGCGCGCTGCGGGCCGCCGTGGAGCACCACGTGGCGCTGCGCGGCACGGAGGGACTGGTCGACGCCGTCCGGGAGGCGCTGCGGATCGCGGTGTCGGGGTTGCGCGGGTAGGTGCCGTCCACAGTGGACCCGACGGCGGGAGCGCCCGTGCCGCAGCGGATCGCGGCACGGGCGCGGTGGCTCAGCCCAGCTGGAACGAGCGCTTGGCGAAGCCCATCGTGTACCCGTCGATCGCGGTGACCGCGCGCTGCGCCGGATCGGTCGCCGCGCCCAGCGTGATGAAGATCGGCAGGAAGTGGTCCGGCGTCGGGTGCGCGTACGGCATCCCCGGCGCGCGCGTGCGGAACGCCGCCAGCTCGTCCACGTCGCCGCGCCCCAGCGCCTCCGCCGCCCACGCGTCGAAGTCGGCCGACCAGGTGGGAACGGCGTTGTGCAGGAACATCTCCCGCGTCGCGAACCGCAGCCCGTGCGTCATGAACCCGGAGCCGATCAGCAGCACGCCCTCCTGCCGCAGCGGGGCCAGCCTGGCGCCCAGCTCCACCAGCCGCGCCGGGTCGTGGCTGGGCATGGACAGCTGGAGCACCGGCACGTCCGCCAGCGGCAGCATCGCCATCAGCGGCACCCACGCGCCGTGGTCCAGACCGCGCGCGGGGTGCTGGTGCACCGGCTCGGCGTCCGGCATGAGCGCGGCGACCCTGCGGGCCAGCGCGGTCGCGTCCGGGGTGTCGTAGCGCATCCGGTAGTAGCGCGGGTGGAAGCCGCCGAAGTCGTACACCAGCGGCGTTCCGGCGGCGGGCGCGGACAGCGCGAGCGGCGCGTCCTCCCAGTGCGCGGACACGATCAGCACCGCCTTCGGCTTGGGCAGCGACCGCGCCCAGTCGAACAGCTGCCCGATCCACGGCCCGTCGTCGAACAGCGGCGGCGCGCCGTGGCTCAGGTACAGCGCGGGCAGCGGCCCGTCCGCGGGCGTCCACCCGCGGTGCGAGCGGGCGCTCTCCAGCGCGCCGGGCAGGAACGCGTCGTACGCGCCCGCGGGGGTTTGGAAGGGCATCAGGCCCGCTTCAGGGCGGTGGCGACCCACGCGCGCAGCGGGGTGGTGGGGCGGCCGATCAGCGCGCTCAGCTCGCCGGGCGTGGCGGCCAGCTCGCCGCGCGCGATGGACGCGTCGATGCCAGCCACGAAGTCCGCCACCGGTTCCGGCAGCCCGGCGCC
>NZ_JBQGCX010000195.1:0-5997 GCF_052038725.1 Actinosynnema sp. | reverse complement strand
GGGGGGGGGGGGCGCCGGGGCTTGTGGGGGTGCGGGTCCCCGCGGGCCCCGCGGGCGGGGGCGGCAAGGGCGGTCCTCCGGTGCTCAGGTGGTGGGCTGAGCCGGGGGCGCCGCGGACCCGGCGGCCCGCCCCTGGGGGGCGGGGGCCTGGCCCGCGGGACGCATCGCGGGGTGCGAACCGGGGTGTGTCACGGGGCGCATGGACGGCGCTGAGGCCGGGTGCGTCACAGGACGCATGGACGGTACCGACGCCGGGTGGCTGACCGGGCGCATCGAGGGCACGGACGCCGGGTGGCTGACCGGGCGCATCGAGGGCACGGACGCCTGGTGGCTGACCGGGCGCATCGACGGCGCGGAACCGGGGTGCGACACCGGGCGCATCGACGGCGCCGAGCCGGGGTGCGTGGCGGGCCGGGCCGGGGGCATCTCCGGGAGGTTCGCCCGCCAGTGGTCGCGCATCACCTGGACGAGGTAACGGGCGTACTCCACGTCGTACGCCGCGGTCCGGACCGTGAAGACCCGGCCCCAGTGGTCGCGCACGTAGACGAGCGAGGGCTTCCAGTCGACGTGCCAGATCTCGGCGACGTGCTCGCGGCGCAGCACGTGCTTGTGGCCGTTGCCGTTGTGGAGGGCGAAGCCCGCCTCGGTCAGCCTGACCCGGTTCAGCAGCCCGCTCATCAGCAGCGCGACGCCCGCCGCGAAGAGGATGCCGCCCTGGTAGGAGACCGACTCGCTCGCGAACCACCCGTCGTGCCAGGGCTGGATCAACCCCAGCAGACCGAAGGCCAGCGGTAGCGCGCTGAGCAGCACCAACCTGCGCCGGGTCCGCTTGGACCGGTACACCCCCATGGCGGCAAGTCTGGGGTGAAGTCGATCATTTACCGCACTCGCGCCCGCGCGAGCCTTCGGGGAACCGAAGTTCACGACTTCGTGTGGTGCTGCCGGGCTCGGGTTGCGGATCGCCGGAACCCTGCTCCAGGGGGGTAGTTTTTGAGGCCGTTTTCGCTGATATCGGCCCTACCGCCCGCTGATCCGGGTGAGCAAGACTTCGCTGTCAACCTTCAAACCCCACCCTGCGCACGCAGGGTGCACGCTGAAGCGGTGACTCACCCCTGTGGCGAAGGGTGACAGTCGCAACCGGCGTGCCCGGCTTGAGGATGACCAAGATCACTCACTGATCCGCTTCGGGGACCCGCAGAGCGCGTCCCGGAGGCCGCTTCGCGCCGCGTCGGGTGGTGCCGAACCGCCCTCCCGGACCACCGGAAGCCGCTCGGGACCGGCCGGGCATTGATCAGCTCTTCACTCGATCGTGTGATTCGGTCCGCCGGGCGCGTCGCGCCCCGCGCCCAGGCCGGGGCGAACGGCCGGGGCGGGTGTTCTGCCAGGTGGGGAGCGGGTTCCCCCGGTCCGCCGGGACCGGCGCGTCCCGCCGCGCCCCGGACGCGGCGAAGGCCCAGGTCGTGAACCTCGTGGAGGCTCTGACCTGGGCCTTCGTCCTGCTGAGCGGGTGACGGGAATCGAACCCGCCTCTACAGCTTGGGAAGCTGTCGTTCTACCAATGAACTACACCCGCTTGCGGTGCGGCTCCGATCATACACATACCCTGTCAAGCGTGTTGCTCAGTGACCGCGATCTGCGCGGAGAAGTCGAGTCCGGGCGGCTCGTGGTCGAGCCGTTCGACGACTCCCTCGTCCAGCCCTCCAGCATCGACGTGCGGCTCGACCGGTTCTTCCGGGTCTTCAACAACACCCGCTACACCCACATCGACCCGGCCGTGCAGCAGGACGACCTCACCTCGCTCGTCGAGACCGAGGGCGACGACCCGTTCGTCCTGCACCCCGGCGAGTTCGTGCTCGGCTCCACCTACGAGCAGGTGACCCTGCCGGACGACCTGGCGGGCCGGTTGGAGGGCAAGTCCTCCCTCGGGCGCCTCGGGCTGCTCACGCACTCCACGGCGGGGTTCATCGACCCCGGCTTCACCGGGCACATCACCCTGGAGCTGTCGAACGTCGCGAACCTGCCCATCACGCTGTGGCCGGGCATGAAGATCGGCCAGCTGTGCCTGTTCCGGCTCAGCAGCGCCGCCGAGTTCCCCTACGGCTCGCGCGAGGCGGGCAGCCGGTACCAGGGCCAGCGCGGACCGACGCCGTCGCGCGCGCACCTGAACTTCCGCCGCACCGACACCCGGCGCTGACGGCACCCGGCGCCGACGACGCGCGAGGGGCGTTGCCGTTTCGTTGCCGAATCCGGCGCACCGCCGCGCAACCCACCCCCTGCAAGCGCGTCCTCTCCTGTGGTCCACCGCTGAAAAGAATTTCCGGAAGCCGCACCACGATCATTTTCGTGGTGCGGCTTCGGTCATTTTCAAGGTCATTTCCGGCGTTGTTATTCCGTTACCGAACTCGGCGAAACCGGCGCAACCCGGCCGGTGCGCAGGCGTCTTTCTGGATGTCCCAAGCAGCACGACGAAGAACAAGAACGAACTTCCTGGGGGAAACAGAAATGCGCGCCACCCGCAAGCACCTCGCCGCCGCTCTCGTCTGCTCCGCGATCGCCCCGCTGCTCCTGACCGGCGTCGCCACCGCCCAGGACGGCATCCCGGTGGGTGAGGGCTCCGCCTCCGGCATGATCTGGAACGACGCCAACGGCAACGGCCGGATCGACTCCGGCGAGCAGGGCGTCGAGGGCCAGGGCGTCACGCTGCTCTACTACGACCCCGCCGTGTCCGAGCCCGGCATCCCGGTCACCACCACCACGGCCGCCGACGGCACCTACCGCTTCGAGAACCTCCCGATGGCCATGTACGAGCTGCGGCTGAACGCCCAGGAGGGGCGCATCTTCACCGGCTGGGGCCCCGACTCCCGCTTCAGCATCTACGGGCAGACCGGCTCCCCGTTCTTCCTGGACGCCGAGCACCCGAACGCGGAGGGCTTCAAGGGTGGCGTCGCCGACAGCGCGGCCAACGACTACCGGGCCTACGACGTCCTCCTGGACCCGGTGAAGGAGACCTACCAGGTCGGGGACGTCGTGCAGATCGTCGGCGGCGCGCACGTCGACGGCCCCTTCTGGGACTACTACACCGCCACGCTCACCGTCCCCGAGGGGCTGGAGAAGCTGACCGCCCAGGGCGAGGCCATCGGTGGGATGCGCCTCGCCTCCGAGACCCCGACCCAGCTGAGGGGCGTGCTCGACGAGAAGCAGTACCCCGGCGACTACACCTACCTCGGCGCCCACTACCGGGTGACCAAGCCGATCAGCGCGGGCCAGATCACCTTCGAGGTCGAGCCCGGCTCCTTCCGCCAGCTCGACCCCGACGCGAGCAACAACACGACGGCGAAGTCCTTCACCGCCGTCGCTGCCCCGGTCACGCCCACCGCCGACCCTGCGGTCGACCCGATCGCCCAGCCGGTCGGTGAGGTCGTCACCCCCGCGCCGACCAGCTCCAGCGCCGCGACCGGCACCAGCGCCGCGGCCCCGGTCGCGCAGGACCACGAGTCGCTCGCCTCCACCGGTGCGTCCCCGGTGGGCCTGATCGCCCTGGCGGGTGCCCTGCTGACCGCCGGTGTCGCGGCCTTCGGCCTGAGCCGTCGCCGCCGCGCCCCGGCCGGACCACCCACCCGGGTTCGGTCTGCCGCACCGCGACCCCCGTCGCGGTGCGGCAGACGTGTTTGCCGACCCGTTCCCGCGTTGTCGTTTTGTTACCGAACGTGCGCGGGCGGGCGCAACCCGACATCGGCGGGGGCGTCCTCTAGTGTGCAGCCACGAGCACGGTCGAGCTGTAAAACTGGGGGAGAAAGAAATGCGCAGCACCCGCAAGAGAGCGTTCGCGGTCCTCGCCGCTTCCGCGCTGGCGCCGCTCCTCCTGGGCGGAATCGCCAACGCCCAGGAGGAAATCCCGGAGAAGAACGAGGGGGCGATCTCCGGGATCATCTGGAACGACAAGAACAGCGACGGCGTGCTGAACTCCTGGGAATCGGGCATCCCCGGCCAGAGCGTCGCGCTGGGCGGGCTGACCACGACCACCGCCGCGGACGGCAGCTACTCGTTCCGAGGGCTCGCGCTCGGCTCGCACACCCTCTCCCTGCCGAACCGCACCGCGCAGGGCCAGACCTGGACCCGAGCGGGCGGCGGCTCCGGCTTCGCGCCCGGCGGCGGTGTCGCGACCGCCACCGTCACCCTGACCGAGGAGCGCCCCTCGGTGACGGGCCTCAACGGCGGGTTCGCCCCCACGGGCAACGACTACTCCGTCTCGCAGCTCATCCTCGAACCCGTCAAGGACTCCTACCGGGTCGGCGAGGTCGTGAAGATCGTCGGCGGCGCCTACTACGAGGGTCCCCTGCCGGACGGCTTCGGCGCCCGCCTCACCGTGCCCGCCGGGCTGACCAAGCTCACCCGCGTCGGCGGGATGCCCGCCAGCGGGAAGGCCGACGGCCCGCACGAGGTCACCGGCATGTTCCAGGAGAACCGGGGCGCGGGCCTGATCGAGTTCGTCGGCTACGACTTCCGGGTCGACGCGCCCTTCAGCGCCGCCGAGGTCCGGCTGGAGGTGCTGCCCCTGAAGCACGGGGCCACCGACGTCAACCCCGCCAACAACGCCCTCGCGCGTCCCATCCCCGCCACCGGGGAGCCGGTCGCGGCCAGCAGCGCCGCCGCCGCCCCGGTGGGCGCGGGCGCCGGGCGGACCGGTGGCGGCGCGCCCGCGCCCGAGACCGCCGCGCCCAGCAGCACCGCGCCCGAGGCAGGCGCCAAGAACGTCTACATGCCCGTCGCGCACGGCGAGGAGGTGCGGCAGGAGGCGCTCGCCAGCACCGGGGCCTCGCTGGTCGGCCCGCTCGCGCTCGGCGCCGTGCTGCTCGTCGGCGGTGGCGCGGCCTTCGCGGTGAGCCTGAGCCGCCGCCGCGCCGCGCACGAGGACTGACGACCGGACCCGGAGGGGCCGTCCCGCGACCGCGCGGGGCGGCCCCTCCGCGCGTCACGGGCGGGTTCACCGAACGTTGTCGGCTCGTTACCGGAAAACGCGGAGAACGGGCAACCCGACCGTTGTCGGGGACGTCCTCCCCACGTCACGAAGTTCTTGTCCGTGGGGGACCAGGAAATGCGCAAAACCCGCAAGCTCATCGCCGCGGCGCTCGCCATCGCCGCGCTGCTCCCGGTTTTCACCGCCGGGCTCGCGAACGCCGACGAGGGGGTCGGCGGCTCGGTCTCCGGGATCGTCTGGAGCGACTTCGACGCGGACGGCCGCAGGGGCGCGGCCGAGTACGGGGTCTCCGGCCAGCAGGTGTTCCTGCGCGACACCAGGACCGGCCTGGAGCGGGGCACGAACACCGACGTCGACGGCGCGTACCGCTTCACCGGGCTCCCGGCGGGCGACTACGAGCTGCGCACGCCCAACCGCGGGGACGACGGCCAGACCTGGACCCGTGGGGGCGGGGACTCGCGGGTCGACAGCTCGAACGGCCTCGCGAAGATCGTGATCACCGCCGAGGAACCGCACCTGACCTCGGTCGACGCCGGGTTCGCCAGGGGCGCGAACGACTACTACGCCACCACGCTGGTGATCTCCCCCGAGAAGGACCGCTACGAGCCCGGCGAGATCGTGACGGTCGTCGGCGGCGTGTCCTACCGGGGCGACCTGGACGACCGGTTCGGCGCCCGGCTGACCTTCCCGGAGCAGCTGGCGCCGCTCGTGGGCGTCGGCGGCGTGCCGCACCTGGCGGACCGGTCGGCGCGCGGCGAGCTGGTCGGCGCGTTCGCCGAGAACCGGACCCGCCGCGACGTCCAGCACCTCGGCGCGCGATTCCGGGTGCTCGCCCCGCTCACCTCCGGGGAGATCACCCTGGAAGTGCTGCCCGGCGAGTTCGGCGCTTCCGACAGGCACGTCGAGAACAACACCACCACCCGCGCCCTCGGCGTGAAGGGCGATTCCGAAGAATCCTGACCGAGGATTCCCGCGCCCCTCCCGGCGCCGGAACCCCCTCCCGCGCCCCGCCGAACCGG
>NZ_JBQGCX010000194.1:0-3515 GCF_052038725.1 Actinosynnema sp. | reverse complement strand
GCTCGTCCGAGTCGAACGTCGTCAGCACCAGCACGGCGGGCGGGTCGGGGCGGGTCAGGACCTCCGCCGTCGCGCTCAGCCCGTCGCGGCCCGGCATCCGCGCGTCCACCAGCACCACGTCCGGCCGCTCCCGCGCCACCGCCGCGTCCCCGTCCGCCGCCTCCGCCACCACCACCAGCTCCGGCACCCGCTCCAGCGACGGCGCGCGCGCCGGGCCGAGGTCGCCCCCTGGGCAGGCCCGCAGCACGCCCAGCACGTCCCGCAGCTCCTCCAGCGCCTGCCGCGACCCCTCGGCGATGTCCCGCGCCAGCTCGGCCCCGTCCTCCGCGCGCAGGTCCGCGCGGTGCCCCAGCACCGCGGCCTGCATGGCCACCAGCGAGATCCGGCGCGCCAGCACGTCGTGCATCTCGCGGGCGATCCGGTTCCGCTCGGTGGTCCGCGCCGGGTCGCCAGCGAGCACAGCGCGAGCAGCGCCGCCCCGCCCGCGAGCATCGACGCGCCCGTGCCGATCGAGGTCGGCACGGCCACCGCGAGCGGCAACCTGCGCCGCCACAGCGCCAGGACCAGGCACAGCAGCCCCACCAGCGGGTCGCCGACCAGGAACCAGCCGCGCTCCGCCCCCTCGGGCAGCAGGGTGCCGGTGATCAGCCAGAACGGCGCGCCCGCCACCCCGACCACCGCCACCCGCCACGCGTGCTGCCACCCGCCCGGCCGCGCCGCGCCCACCCGGTGATCGTCGCCCGAACCGCCCGACCGATGCGCCGGGCACCCCTGCCGGGAAACGCTTTCCCCATGCGCAGAACCCTTTCCCCGGCCGTCGTGATCACCGCGCTGGCGGCCGTGGCCACCCCCACCGCGTCCGCCGCGCCGGACACCTCCCCGCCCCCGGTGCGCTGGGGCCCGTGCGAACACCCCGTCCCCGCGGTCCTGGAGTGCGCGCGGGTCAAGGTCCCGCTGGACTACCGGGACCCCCGAGGCCTGGCAGGCGCTGGAATCCGACCGACCGCTGCCCGAGGACCCGCCGGTCGAGGGCGTCGAGAACCTGATGGCGGCCCGCTTCCCCGTGGTCTGCGGCGACACCCGCTGGCCGTCGTCGGTCAGGACCTGCCAGCGCAACGCGGCCGTGGACCGGGTCCGCCACCCGATGCTCGGCGGCTCGACCGCGAGCGTCAACCCGTGCGCGTTCTGGCCCAGGGAGCGGGTCGAGGGCCCGGTCCGGGTCACCGGCAGGGGACCGGCGAACGTGCTGATCTCCCAGAACGAGCGCGATCCCGGCACGCCGCTGGCCGGTGCGCGGGAGATGCGGGGGGCGCTCGGCGGGCGCGCCGTGCTGGTGACCGCCGACCAGGGCGGGCACGAGACGTACCTGTTCGGCGCCAACGAGTGCGCGAACGGCGCGGTGACCGCGTTCCTGGCCAGGGGCGAGCGCCCGACCGGCGACCTGGCCTGCCCGGCGCAACCGAACCGGCCCGGTGACGGGACCGGTCCGCTGACGGGAGAGCGGGCCGCACCGCTCGTGCGGCCCGCTCTCCCTCACCGCTGCCCGGTCACACGAGCTGGAGCGCTCCGCGCAGCACCGCGAGCACCTGCGCCGCCGCGGTCGCCTCGTCGAGCGCGTTCTCCGGGTCGGACAGCATCGCGCTGGCCGTGAGCAGCGTCCCGTCGTCCCGCTGCGCCAGGTAGCTCAGCGTCAGCACGCCCGGTTCGGACCCGCCCTTGAACCAGACGGTCGGGAACCGCGCCGACGGCAGCGCGATCCCGCCGTCGTTGATCGACATGGCCTCGGCCAGCTGCGGGTCGTGGTCCTCCCACAGCCCGGCCATCGCGGAGCACATGTCCAGCGGCGAGCCGAACCACTCCAGCTGGTCGATCTTCCTGGGCTCGGTCCACGGCTGCACGGCGGTCCTGGGCACCCGGCCCACCGCGTTCAGCGCGGCCTCGCGGAGCCGCTGGGGCAGCGCGGTGTACACCGTCGCCGCCGCCGGGTACTGGAAGCCCTTGAGCGTGAGCAGCTCGCGGGTGGTGGGCATCGGCGAGTTCGGGGCGGTGTTGCCGAACCGGGCGAACTGCCGCTGCACCTCGCCGCGCCCGAGCAGGTGGATCAGGTGGTCGGTGGCGGTGTTGTCGCTGATGGAGATCATGTGCTCGGCGTGCTGGGCGAGGGTGAGCACCGTGCCGTCCGGCTGGTCCTGCAGGACGCCGGACGGGAACGACTTCCACCGCTCGCGCAGCGGCAGCCCGGTGTCCCAGGACAGCCGCCCGGCCTTGACCTCGCGGGCGAGCGCGCCGAGGACGTAGAGCTTGAAGGCGGAGCCGAGCGGTCGCGCGGTGCGCTCGTTCAGGCCGTGCGCGGGAACGCACCCCTCGGGCGTGATCGTGGCGGCGGCGAACGAGACGCGCGGCGCCCGCGAGGTCAGCGCGGCGTCGACCTGCTCCACGGAGGTGGGCGCGGGCAGGTGCGGCGCGAACCGCAGCCCCACGACCAACCCGGCCCCGTCGACCGTGATCGTGCCGAGCAGGTCGCCGACCGCGCTGCCGACGACCTGCCGCAGCTCGGTCGGGGTCCGCGCCACCACGACCCCGGCGGTGAGCGCGCCCAGCGATTCGAGGGTCCGGTTGAACCCGTCCACGCCGCCGATCGCGGTCAGCGTCGTGGCCTCCAGGTGCGCGGCCACCTCGTCGGCGGGGACCGGGACGCGCGCGGAGGCGTCGAGCAGCCAGGCGAACTGGCTGTCCGGAGTGGACGGTGGCGCCGCCGCGGCCGGAGCCGCGGCGAGCGAGAGCAGCAGCGCGATCGCGGTGCCCGCGCTGAGGAGACGACGGATCATGGTTCCTTCCTCCGAGGGTCAGGCGGGCCGGAAGAACAACCCGGCCACCTCGCCCTCGCGGTCGAAGCTGACGGTGGCCGTCACCTGGCCCGCCTCGAACCCCAGCAGGACGTTGACCACGGTGATGTCGCCGGCGACGTGCTGGACGGGCTCCCCGAACCGCTCGAACCGCCCGACGCTGCCGACCACGCGGGCCCACACCGTGGCCAGCCGCCCCGGCCCCAGCTCACGCCGCATGTCCCGGTCGAACCCGTCCCGCATCCGGTCGAACCGACCCGCGACGCACTCGCCGAGCAGCACGAGGGCGAGGTCCGAGGCGCCCGCCAGCCCGACGTCCGGCTGCCCGGTGACCGGGTCGACCGGCCGCCCGAACCGCTGGAACGCCGCCTGCCTGCTGGTGCCCAAGACCTCTCCGATCTCCTGCCACGTGCGCCCCTCGCCGCGGGCCTCTTCGACCGCGTCGCGCAGGAGTTCCTGGGACTGGAGGACCCGGTGGTGCGCGGCCTTGACGGCGCCGAGTGTTCCGGCGGGGGAGGGGGGTGTCAAGTTTTGATTGACGGACTGGCGCTGCCTGCGCCCTGCGCTCCGGCAGGTCGAGTCGCAATTCTGCTGCTTACGGCCAGTTCCGGCGCGGTCGGGGAGAGGGGTTACGCAGGCTAGGCAGGTCATGGCACTGAATAGTAATAC
>NZ_JBQGCX010000193.1:0-9091 GCF_052038725.1 Actinosynnema sp. | reverse complement strand
GCGTGCGCGGCGGCGGCGTCCGCGAGCGGGAAGACGCTGTCGACCCCCACCCGCACCGCGCCCGACCCCAGCAGCGCGCCCAGCTCCGCCAGCTGCGCCCCGCTCGCCCTGACCTGCGTCGCCGAGACGGTCACCTCCCGCCGTGCCGCCTCGGCCGCGTCGTACGGGCCGGGGAACACCGGGAACAGCGCGCCCCCGCGCCGGACCAGCGGCAGGAACCGCCCGGCCGCCTCCCCGCCGACCGCGTCCAGCACCAGGTCGACCTCGTCGACCACGTCCTCGGCGCGCTCGCGGGTGTAGTCCACTACCACGTCCGCGCCCAGCTCCCGCAGGAACTGCCCGTGCGACCCCGAGGCCACCGCGACCACCCGCGCGCCCCGCCACTTCGCCAACTGCACCGCGAAGTGCCCGACCCCGCCCGCCGCGCCGTTGACCAGCACCGTCGTTCCCGGCTCGATCGCCACCGGCCGGTGCGGCTCCGGCTGGAACGGCGGCGCGACCTCGTGCCCGAGCGCGATCAGGAACTGCCACGCGGTCAGCCCCGCCATCGGCGCGCCCGCCGCCCGCACGTGGTCCACGCCCGCGGGCTTGCGGGCGAGGTCCGCCGCGGGCGCCACCACCTGCTCGGCGTACGCGCTGCCGCCGGGCGAGGGGAAGCGCAGCATCCCGAACACCTCGTCCCCGACGGCCCACCCCGCGCCGTCGCCGACCTCCTCCACCACCCCGGACACGTCCGTGCCGGGGATCAGCGGCAGGTCGAGCCTGGGCCGCAGCTCCGGCGGGATCTTCGTCATGCCCTCCCGCAGGTACCAGTCCGGCGGGTTGAGCCCCACCGCCCGCACCCGCACCCGGACCTCGCCCGGCCCCACCTCGGGCACCGGGACCTCGTCGAGCCGCAGCACCTGGGGCCCGCCGTGCTCGTGCACCCGGATCGCCTTCATCGTGCCGGTCACCATGGCCTCCACCTGCTCGGACGTTGAACGGATCAGTGAACCGGATTAACCGGTTCACTGATCCGGATACTAGGAGTGGGCGCGCGACCGGGTCAAGTGGTTCACTGAACCGGAAAGGGGGCGGACATGCGGGCGGACGCCAGGAAGAACCGCGACCACCTGCTCGCGATCGCGGACGCGGTCATCACCGAGCAGGGCGCGGACGTGTCGATGCGCGACCTCGCGCGCCGCGCCGAGGTCGGACTCGCGACCCTGCTGCGCCACTTCCCGACCAGGGACGCGCTGCTCGACGCCCTGCTCCGCGCGGGCTTCGACGAGCTGACCGCCCTCGCGGACCGGCTGGAGGCGCGCCTGCCCCCCGGCGAGGCGCTCAAGGCGTGGCTGCGCGACTTCGTCGCCTGCGCGCACACCTACCGGGGCGCCGTCACGACCATGATGGGCGCCATCGAGGACCCGGACTCCGCGCTGCACGCCTCCTGCGTCGCGATGCGCGGCTCCGGCGCCCGCCTGCTGGAGCGCGCCCAGTCAGCGGGCCAGGCCAGGACCGACCTGACCGGCCCCGACCTCTTCGCGCTCGGCGGGGCGCTCATCTGGCTGCACGACCAGCCCACGTCCGCGCCCCGCGCCGACCACCTGCTCGACGTGGTCGTCGCCGCGATCCTGACCCCCCAGAAGCCGCAGGCCCGCCCGCGCGAACGCGGACGGGCCCACGGGGAGAACCCCACTCACTCAGCCAGCCGCCACAGCGGCGACACCGGCCCGACCCCGCTGCCCAGCGGGTAGGCCGCCAGCACCGACCGGACCACGAAGTCCTTCCCGAACCGCACCGCGTCGACCACCCCGACCCCGCGCGCCAGGCGCGAGCAGATGGACGACGCCAGCGTGTCCCCGCTGCCGTGCGTGTGCAGCACGTCGTACCGGGGCCCCACGTACTCGTGGAACTCCCGCCCGTCGTACAGCAGGTCCAGGCACTCCGGGTCGCCCCTCATGTGCCCGCCCTTGACCAGCACCCACTCCGGGCCCATGCCGTGCAGCACCCTCGCGACCTCGCGCTGCTCCTCGCGGGTGCGCACGTCGACCCCGGTCAGCAGCCGCACCTCGTCCAGGTTCGGCGTCACCAGCGTCGCCCTCGGGAACAGCAGGACCCGCAGCGCCTCCAGCGCGGCGTCGGTCAGCAGCGGGTCGCCGTGCATGGACGCCGACACCGGGTCCACCACGAACGGCGTCCCGCCCGAGCCGATGCCGACCTCGTCGCACGCCTCCGCCACCGCCTCGATGATCGGCGCCGACGCGAGCATCCCGGTCTTGGCCGCGTCCACGCCGATGTCGGTGGCCACCACCCTGATCTGCGCCGCGACCTGCTCGGCAGGGATCTCCACGACGCCGCTCACGCCCAGCGAGTTCTGCACCGTCACGGCGGTCACGGCGGTCATGCCGTGCACCCCGCACGCCGCCAGCACCCGCAGGTCGGCCTGCAACCCCGCGCCACCGCCCGAGTCGGAACCCGCGATGGTCAGCACCTTCTTCGGCGTCTCCACGACGCTCGGCCGCTCCACGTCAGTCCACGACCGGCAGGTAGACCTTGCCGCCCCGGTCGTCGAACTCGTGCGCCTTCTCGGCCATACCCGCCTCAATCGCTTCCACAGTGGACAGACCCCGCTCCTCAGCGTAGCGCCGCACGTCCTGCGTGATCCGCATCGAGCAGAACTTCGGCCCGCACATCGAGCAGAAGTGCGCCGTCTTCGCGGGCTCCGCCGGGAGCGTCCGGTCGTGGAACTCGCGCGCGGTGTCCGGGTCGAGGGAGAGGTTGAACTGGTCCTCCCAGCGGAACTCGAACCTGGCCCTCGACAGCGCGTCGTCCCACGCCTGCGCGCCGGGGTGGCCCTTGGCGAGGTCGGCGGCGTGCGCGGCGATCTTGTACGTGATCACCCCGGTCTTCACGTCGTCCCGGTCCGGCAGCCCCAGGTGCTCCTTCGGGGTCACGTAGCAGAGCATGGCCGTGCCGAGCGCCCCGATCTGCGCCGCGCCGATCGCCGACGTGATGTGGTCGTAGGCGGGCGCGACGTCGGTGGCCAGCGGGCCGAGCGTGTAGAACGGCGCGCCGTCGCACCACTCCTGCTCCAGCCGCACGTTCTCCGCGATCTTGTGCAGCGGCACGTGGCCCGGTCCCTCGATCATCACCTGCACGTCGTGCGCCCTGGCCACCCGCGCCAGCTCGCCCAGGGTGCGCAGCTCGGCGAACTGGGCCTCGTCGTTGGCGTCCGCGATCGAGCCGGGCCGCAGCCCGTCGCCCAGCGAGAACGTCACGTCGTACTCGCGCAGGATCTCGCACAGCTCGGCGAACCGGGTGTACAGGAAGCTCTCCCGGTGGTGCGCCAGGCACCACGCGGCCATGATCGACCCGCCGCGCGAGACGATCCCGGTCACCCGCCGCGCCGTCAGCGGCACGTACCGCAGCAGCACGCCCGCGTGCACCGTCATGTAGTCCACGCCCTGCTCGGCCTGCTCCACGACGGTGTCCCGGTACACCTCCCAGGACAGCGCGGCCGGGTCGCCGCCGACCTTCTCCAGCGCCTGGTAGACCGGCACCGTCCCCACCGGCACCGGCGAGTTGCGGATGATCCACTCGCGGGTCTCGTGGATGCGCTTGCCGGTCGACAGGTCCATCACGGTGTCGGCGCCCCAGCGGGTCGCCCACACCATCTTCTCCACCTCCTCCTCGACGGACGAGGTCACCGCCGAGTTGCCGATGTTGGCGTTGACCTTCACCAGGAACCCCTTGCCGATGACCATCGGCTCGGACTCCGGGTGGTTGCGGTTGGCCGGGATCACCGCGCGCCCCGCGGCGACCTCGTCGCGCACGAACTCCGGCGCCAGCGACTCGCGCAGCGCCGCGAACCGCATCTCCGGGGTGATCACGCCCGCCCGCGCCCAGGCCAGCTGGGTCGCGGCCCCGTTCACGGGCTCGCGCGCGGAGATCCAGCCCGCGCGGATCTTCTCCAGCCCACCGCGCACGTCGACGTCCCCGGCCGTGTAAGGCCCGGAGGTGTCGTACAGGTCGAAGTGGTCGCCGTCGGTGAGCTCGACCCTGCGGAACGGGACCCGCACGCCGTCCTCCGCGTCGCGGTGGACCTTGCGGGACCCCCGGATCGGCCCGGTGGTGACGCTCGGCCGGACCGAGCCGTCCCCGAGTGCCGTCACGGCATTCCTCCCTACGCCGGCATTACCCGGTCAGGTTCAGGCGGTCGGCGGCCCCGCGACCCCAAGGTCGCAGCCGCCCTCTCAGCCCGCTCTGGTGCGAGCTCCCGCGATGTTGAGTTGTCCGATCGACCATAGCCACGGCGCGGTGCCGGTGCCAAGGGCCGGGCCCACGGCGTAAGTTGCACGCGTGGCTGATCACCCGCCGTTCCCGCCCGGCGCGCGGCGCGTTGCCCGCCGCGCCCCGGTCTCGGCCTGCCCGACCTGCGGTGACCTGGCCGGACGCGGTTACCCGACCTGCCGGTTCTGCGCCGAGCTGGTCGACCAGGTGTGGCTGCTGGACTGGCAGGAGCTGCTGTCCGCCGAGCAGCTGGCCGAGGGCGGTTCGGGGGAGCGCGAGCTGGCCGAGCGGGTGCTGGCCGAGCCGGTGGGCAGGCACGCGTGGACGTGCGTGGACTGGGCGATGACCCTGGTCACCTGCTCGCAGTGCGGCGCCGAGCCGACCGCGGGGCCGTGGGACTGCGTCCGCTGCGCGGTGACCGAGTCGGCCCGCTGGCAGTGGGACCACACCGCGGTGCCGGGCTCGATCACCCCGGCCGAGCACGCCCTGCGCGCCGCGAGGGCCGCGCTGCGCGCCCCGCACCGCAGGCGCTCCCCGGTGGTGGACGCCTGGCGGCTGCTGCTGCCGTTCCTGGTGGCGGGCCACGGCGTGACGTCGGCGGACGTGTCGCGGCTGCGCGCCCAGGTCATCGGCGGCTGGTACGCCGAGCTGGCCGCGTGCGGCAGCGCCGTCGAGCTGACCGGCTTCGTCGAGCTCCCGTGGCGCCGCACGTCACCCACCGGCGACCACCGGCCCCAGCCCCAGCCCCACCGGCCCGGCCCCCGGCGGCAGCTGGAGGCCGCGCCGGACGCGGGCGCGCCGCAGGTCGCGCCCGACCCGGTCTAGGGACGGCGCCCGGTCCGGGCAAGGCGCGGCGACGCCGCTCCGCGCGCCTGCGCGGTGGAGCGGGCGTCGCCGGTCCGGCAGGCCCTCAGTCCTCGTCCTCGTCGTCCGCGAACGGGTCCTCCGAGGTGGCCGGGTCCCAGGACAGCCCCGGAACGCCCCACCCGTTGGCCTTGATCATCTTCTTCGAGGCCCGCTTGTGCCGACCCACCAGCCGGTCCAGGTACAGGTACCCGTCCAGGTGGTCCGTCTCGTGCTGGAGGCACCGGGCGAAGAACCCGGTCCCCTCGACCTCGACCGGGTCCCCGTTCCCGTCGGTCCCGGTGACCTTCGCCCAGGACGCGCGCCCGGTCGGGTAGGACTCGCCGGGCGCCGAGAGGCAGCCCTCGTAGTCGTCGTCCGGGTCCGGCATCCCCAGCGGGACGTCCGAGGTCTGGAGCACCGGGTTCACCACCTCGCCCCGGTGCCGCACCCCCTCGTCGTCCGGGCAGTCGTAGACGAACAGCCGGAGGTCCACGCCGATCTGGTTCGCCGCGAGGCCGACGCCGTTGGCGGCGGCCATCGTCTCGTACATGTCCGCGATGAGCGCCCTGAGCTCGTCGTCGTGCTCGTCCACGGGGCGGGTCGGGTTGTGCAGGACCGGGTCGCCCGCGATCCGGATGGGGTGTACTGCCATGCCGCGCACCCTATCGGCGCGCCACCCCCGCGCCCGCCGCGCGGCGCGCCGACCCCGCGCCGCGCCGCCGGCCCGCCCGGCGTGTCGGGTCGCGCTACCCACGACGACCAAGATCACGTGATGTAATGAGATCACCCACCGAACCGCAGGCCGAGGAGCCCGATGGACGCCGCACTCGCGCACCCCGCAGCCCCTGGCGGGCTCGACGAGCGGGAGCGCGAGATCCTGGCCTTCGAGCGCCAGTGGTGGAAGTACGCGGGCGCCAAGGAGCAGGCCGTCCGCGAGCTGTTCGACCTCACGCCCACCCGCTACTACCAGCTACTCAACGCGTTGATCGAGAAGGAGGAGGCCCTCGCGGCCGATCCGATGCTCGTCAAGCGGCTGCTCCGGTTGCGATCGGGCAGGCGGCGGGCTCGGGCGGCTAGGCGCCTGGGCGTGGACGGATGAGCAACCCCGAGTCCTCAGGTTCGGCCCAACCCGCCCGCGCCGCGGGCTTCGCGCTGCTCGGCCTCGCCGGGGTGGCGCTGGTGCTCGGCCTCGTGACGCTGTTCACCGGGTCGGACGACGACCCGCAGGCGCAGCGGCAACCCGCCCCGAGCACCTCCGCACCCGCCGAACCGGGTCCCTCCGGCGAGTCGCCCGCCGGTGAGCCGCCCGCGAGCGAGCCGCCCGCGAGCGAGTCCGGCGGCGCGCCGACGACCACCACCACCGAGCAGCCGCCCGCGACGACGACGGAGCAGCAGCCCCAGCCGCAGCCCCCGGCGCAGCAGCCCAGCGACCAGTCGCAGGGCACGCCCGCGACCCGGCCCTCGGTGCGCGTCTACAACAACAGCAACATCAGCGGTCTGGCCGCGCGCGCGTCCGACGACATCGGCAAGTCCGGCTGGGCGGTCCAGGCCACCGGCAACTACCCGGACGGCATCATCGAGACCACCACGGTCTACTACCGCGCGGGCACGGCCGAGGAGGACGCGGCCAAGCAGCTGGCCCAGTCGATCCGCGCGCGCGTGATGCCCCGGTTCGACGGCATCAAGGACGCGCACGACGGCGTCATCGTGATCGTCACGAACGACTACCGGGGGCCGGGCGGCAAGACGGGCAGCTGAGCCCTCCCGACGGCGTCGACCAGGGGTGATCCCCGGTCGGCGCCGTTCGCGCATCACCCCTCGCGCCGCTCGCCCCCGCAGTCCTCCGGGCACAGCAGGTCGGACCAGTCGTCGTCGTCCGACAGCTCGAACACCCGCCTGCGGTGCTCGCCGAGCAGCGCGCTCGCGGTGGCCGCGTCACGGGTGCGCAGCGCGGCGACCAGCTCCCGGTGCTCCTCGGCGCACCCGTCCCGCAGCCCCTCGTCCCGGCTGATCCGGGTGAGCAGGAACAGGTGGACCTGCCGCCGGATGCACCGCCACGAGCGGGTCAGCCGCTCGTGGTGCGCTGCGGCGAACACCGCGTCGTGGAAGTCGACGTCCCGCTGCGCCAGCTCGTGCGCCCCGACGGCCCGCGCCAGCGCCTCGGCGGCCCGGTCCAGCGCGGCGAAGTCCTCCTCGGTGGCCCGGTGCGCGACCTCGTGCACCGCGAGGCCCTCCAGGGCCCCGCGCAGGCTGTCCAGCTCGGCGACGTCCCTGCGGGAGAAGCGGGTGACCGTCGCGCCCCGGTGCCAGGTGACGTGCACGAGCCCCTCGTGCTCCAGCAGCCGCAGCGCCTCGCGGACGGGGCCCCGGCTGACGTCCATGACGGTCGACAGCTCGACCTCGCGCAGCTGCCTGCCGGGTTCGTAGGCGCCGGTGAGGATGCCCTCGCGGATGCGGTCGGCCACCTCGTCGGCCAGGCCCCTGCGGCGGGCGGGTGACACGGTGCCCTGGGTGCTCATGACTCCCCTCACGTTCGTGCCCCTCGATGTTAACAACTCGCCGAGGTCGTCCTATTGTTAACATTGCGACAAGTGAGGAGCACCCGTTGAGCACCCTGTTCAGCACGCTGACCCTGCGATCCCTCGACATCCCGAACCGGGTCTGGATGTCCCCGATGTGCACCTACTCCGCCGCCCCCTCGGGCCCGGAGGCCGGTGTGCCCACCGACTTCCACCTCACCCACCTGGCCAGCCGCGCCGCCGGTGGCGCGGGCCTGGTCATGGTGGAGGCGACCGGCGTCCGCGCCGACGGCCGCATCAGCCCGTGGGACCTCGGCCTGTGGAACGACGCCCAGCAGGAGGCGTTCGCCCGGATCACCGCCGCGATCAGCGCTTACGGCTCGGTCCCCGCGATCCAGCTCGCCCACGCGGGCCGCAAGGCGTCGACGAACAAGCCGTGGCTGGGCGGGGGTTCCGTCGCCGACACCGAGCACGGCTGGCAGCCGGTCGGCCCCAGCCCGGTCCCGTTCCACGGCCTGCCGGTGCCGCACGAGCTGACCACCGACGAGATCGCCGCGCTGGTGGAGGACTTCGCCGCGTCCGCGCGCCGCGCCCTCGCCGCCGGGTTCCAGGTCGTCGAGGTGCACGGCGCCCACGGCTACCTGATCAACTCCTTCCTGTCCCCGATCTCGAACCAGCGCGCCGACGAGTACGGCGGCACGACCGAGAACCGGATGCGCTTCGCGCTGGAGGTCGTGGACGCGGTGCGCGCGGTGTGGCCGGAGCACCTGCCGGTGCTGTTCCGCACCTCGGCCACCGACTGGACCGCCGAGCAGGGCGGCGCGGGCTGGGCCGAGGACGACACGGTGCTGCTGGCCAAGGAGCTCCAGCGGCGCGGCGTTGACCTGCTCGACGTGTCGACCGGAGGCATGGCGCACGACGCGGTCATCCCGGTGGAGCCGCACTACCAGGTGCGCTTCGCGGCCAAGGTCCGCGAGGCCACCGGCCTGCCCACCGGCGCGGTCGGCCTGATCACCGAGCCCGCGCGGGCCGAGGAGGTCGTCGCGACCGGCCAGGCCGACGCGGTCCTGCTGGGCCGCGAGCTGCTGCGCGACCCGTACTGGGCGCACCACGCGGCGCAGGAGCTGGGCGTGGACTCGAACTGGCCGGAGCAGTACGGGTACGCCGTGCGCCCGCGCCGCTAGGAGCGCGGGGAGCGGGGCCGCCACCCGGCCCCGCTCCCGCCCCCTGAACGCCCCGCCCGCACCACCGGGCCGCACCACGACCCGCGCGATCCCCCGCACCTCGCGGCTCGTGCGGCCCGAGGCGCGGGCGGGGAGCCACTCCCACCGCTCCCGCCACACGCCCCGCAGGCCCCCGTGGCCCGTCCCGCTCCGGCTGGTCTGCCGCCCGCTACCCGGCCTGCCCGGCCCGCCAGCCACCCGGCCCGGCCCGCCCGGCCCCCCAACCGCCCC
>NZ_JBQGCX010000192.1:0-6029 GCF_052038725.1 Actinosynnema sp. | reverse complement strand
GTGATCGACGCGGACACCATCGTGGTGATGGAGGACGGCCGGGTGCGGGCGTCCGGCACGCACGCCGGGCTGCTCGCGACCGACGAGCTGTACCGCGAGCTGGTGGCGGCGCTGCGGATCTCCGACGGGGCCGCGCCGTCCGAGCCGGTCGCGCCCGCGGCGGTCGTGGCCTGATCCACGCGGTCCGGGGACCACGCCGGTCCCCGGACCGCTGCCGAGCAGTGCTCGGTTTCCGCTTCCCCCCCCCCCGCCCGGACTGCTAACCTCCCCTCCCGGCGGTCATATACGAACGTTCTTATTGGAGGGCCCATGGCTGCGCGTTCCGTTGGTGTCATGCTTCTTCGCGACCTCCCCCACGGGCAGGTCCTGGACTACGCGCGTCGCGCCGAGGCGGTCGGCTTCGACGAGCTGTGGGTGGTGGAGGACCTCGGCTTCCGGGGCGGCGTCGCGCAGACCGCGGCCGTCCTCGCCGCCACCAGGACGATCACCGTGGGCATCGGCATCCTGCCCGCCGCGATCCGCAACCCGGTGTTCGCCGCCATGGAGATCGCCACCCTCGGTCAGCTCTTCCCCGGCCGCGTGACCATCGGCGTGGGGCACGGGATGCCCGACTGGATGCGCTCCGCAGGCGCCCTCCCGGACAGCCCGCTCACCCTCCTCGGCGAGCACCTCACCGCGATCCGCGCGCTCCTGCGCGGCGAGACGGTCACCACCCGCGGCCGCTACGTCACCCTCACCGAGGCCCGCCTGGAGCCGTCCTCGCTGCCCGAAATCGTCCCGCCGGTGCTCGCCGGCGTGCGCGGCCCCAAGTCCCTGGCCCTGTCCGGCCGGGTCGCGGACGGCACCGTGCTCGCCGAGCCCTGCACCCCCGAGTACGTCCGCGCCTCCGTCGAGAAGACCGCCGCGTCCCCGCACAGCGTGGTCACCTACAACGCCGCCAGCGTCCACCCCGACACCGCGACCGCCGTCGCCGAGGTCCGCCCCGGCCTGGCCTGGATCGGCGAGCCCGACTGGGCCCCGCACCTGGCCCCGCTCCCGTTCGCCGCCGAGTTCGCCCAGCTCCGCGCCTCCTGCGCCACCCGCGAGGAGTTCGCCCAGCGCATCCCCCTGGAGTGGGTCACCCAACTGGCGCTGGCGGGCACCCCCGACGAGGTGCGCGCCCGCAACGCCGAGCTGTTCGACGCGGGCGCCACCACCTCCGTCCTCATCCCCGCCGCGGCCGACCCGCTCGCCGCGCTCCCGGCACTGGCGTCCGCCCGGTGACCCGCACCCGGCGCACCGACCCCGACCGCAGGGAGCGCATCGTCGAGGCGGCGCTGGAGGTGATCGCCGAGCACGGCGCCCCCGGCGCCACCTACCGCTCGGTCGCGGAGGCGGCCGACGTGCCGCTCGGCTCGATGACCTACCACTTCCCGACCCGCGACGACCTGCTCCACGCGGCGTTCTCCCGGCTGGCCGACACGATGCACGCCAGGTTCGACCGGATCCTGGCCGACATCGGCCCCGACGAGGACCCGCGCGAGGGGGTCGTCCGGATCATCACCACCCAGGGCGAGGGCTACGGCAGGGACATGGTGCTGTCCGCCGAGCTCTACGCCCTGGCCGTGCGCGAGCCGCGCTACCGCGAGCTGATCCAGGACTGGATGCTGCGCTCGCGCGCCTCCCTGGCCCGCCACTTCCCGCCCGAGCTGGCCCCCATGATCGACGCCCTCCAGGAGGGCCTGATCCTGCACAGCCACATCTCCACCGAGCCGTTCGACGCGGACCGCGTCCGCCAGGCCGTGCACCGCCTCATCGGCCCGCCGCCCCAGGACTGACCCGCGCCGCGGGCCTGCCCGCGAGCGCCCCTTCACGCCCCACCGGAGCCCCACCGTGCCCACCCCCACCCCCACCCGCCGCAGGGCCGCGCTGTCCCTGGCGTTCGCCGCCACCGGCGTCTCGATGGCCACCTGGATCTCGCGAACCCCGGACATCCGGGACGCCACCGCCTCCAGCACCTCCCAGATGGGGCTGGTCATCGCCGCCCTCTCGGCCGGTTCCATGATCGGACTGGCCCTCGGCGGCGGCCTGGTGACCAGCAGGGGAGGCCGCTTCGTCGTCCGCTGGTGCATGTTCGCGATGGCCACCGGCCTGGCCGTGGTCGCCCTGGGCGCGGCAGCGGGCCTCGGTCCCCTGGTCGCCGCGGGGCTCGCCGTCTTCGGCTTCGGCATGGGCGCGGCGGAGATCGCCCAGAACGTCGAGGGCGTGGCCGTGGAGACCGACCTGGCCCGCACCGTCGTCCCCGGCCTGCACGGCTGCTTCAGCCTGGGCATCTGCGGCGGCGGCCTCCTCGGCCTGGCCGCCACCGCCCTCGGCGTCCCCGTCCTGGCGCACCTGGGCGCGGTCACCGCGCTGGTGGCCGCCGCGACGATCTGGGTGGCCCTCAACCTGCCCGCCGCCACCGGCCGCGAGGAGGCCCCCGCCCCGGTTCGCCGGGGACGGGCGGCCTGCGGGCCGCGCTCCGCGTCTGGCGGGAGCCGCGCACCCTCGCCATCGGCGCGATCGCCCTGGGCATGGCGCTGGCCGAGGGCACCGCGAACGACTGGCTGCCGCTGATCGCCGTGGACGGCTACGACCTGTCCAGCGCCAGCGGCGCGTTCCTGTACTCGTTCTTCGGCGCGTCCATGGCCGTGGGCCGCTTCGCGGGCGGAACCCTGCTGGACCGCTTCGGCCGCACCAGGGTGATGGTCGCCAGCGCCGGTCTGGCCGTGGTCGGCATCGGCCTGGTGTCCCTGGCCCCGAACGTCCCGCTGGGCGCGCTCGGCGTGTTCCTGTGGGGCCTCGGCGCGTCCCTGGGCTTCCCGGTGGCGCTGTCGGCGGCGGGCGACGACCCGGTCGACTCGGCCCGCAGGGTCAGCGCGGTCGCGACGGCGGGCTACACCGCGTTCCTGGTCGGCCCGCCCCTGCTGGGCTTCGTCGGCGAGCACGTCGGCCTGCGCTCGGCGATCCTGGTCGCGCTGGTCCTGGTGGCCCTGTCGTCGCTGTTCGCGAGGTCCGTGGACAAGCCGCAACCGGCCTGACCGCCGTCACCGCACCAGCCGCCCCCGCACCAGCCGTCACCGCACCAGCCGCCCCCGCAGCACGATCCGCCGGGGCTCGCGCAGCGCGCTCGGGTCCTCGGTCGGGTCCCGGTCGAAGGCCACCAGGTCGGCGGGCGCGCCGTCCACGAGCCCCGGCGCCCCCAACCACTCGCGGGCCGCCCACGACGCCGCGCCCACCGCCGCGTCACCGGGCAGCCCGGCCCGCCACAACCACTCGACCTCACCGGCGACCGCCCCGTGCAGCTCGCTGTCCGTGCCCGCGAGCACCCGAACCCCGGCCCGGTGCGCCAGCGGCACGATCGCGCGCAGGCTCTCCCACCCGGCGACCAGCCAGTCCCGGAGCTCCCCGCGCGGCCCGCCCTCCAGCTCCGCGATGGTCCTGGCGAACCCGCTGAACGTGGGCACCAGCGCCGTTCCCCGCTCGGCCATGACGGGCAGCAGGTCGGGGTCGAGGAACATGCCGTGCTCCAGGCTGTCCGCACCGGCCAGCACGGCGTTGCGGCTGCCCTCGGCGCTCTGGCAGTGCACCGCGACCCGCCCGCCGACCGCGTGCACCGCCTCCACGACCCCGGTGAGCACGTCGAGCGGCACGGCGGGCACGCCCGGCAACCAGTCGCCGATCACCTTGCACCACCCCGAGGACCCCAGCGCCTCCTCCACGGCGGCCCGAGCCAACCCGCTCTCGTCCACCCGCCTGCCCGCACCGGCGAAGAACCGGCCAGGCGTGGCCAACCAGCGCCCGCTACCGAGGAACCGGGGCAGTTCCGGCTCGTCACCGGGCTCCTCGGGCAGGCCGGGAGCGCGCACCAGCAGCACCCCGGCGTCCCGGTGCGCCGCCATCTGCTCGCGGAACAGCCCGACGTCGAACCCCTCGGCGCGCCCCACCACACCGGGGTGGGCGTGCAGGTCGACCAGACCGGGCGCCAACCACACCCCGTCGGCGACCACCTCGCACCCCGGCACCTCCCCGAACCGCACCCGCCCCCCGTCGACGCGCACCCCCCGCTCCACGCGCTCCGGCCGCCCGCTCCCCCGCAACCCCCGCACCCGCCGCACCGCCCCTGGCAAGCCGCCCCCCACCCAGGCGCGGAACCGGCTGGGACGCAGCACTCCACGCCTGGGCAGGCCCCCGGCGATCCGGCTCCCCGAACCCCGGCTCCACCACCTGCCCACCCCCTGCCCGACCGCTCTGCCCGCCCCCTGCCCAGCCGCGCCGACCCGCTTCGACACCGGTTCGACCACCCCGTCGCGACACCGCCGTCGAACCCTTCGACACCCCACCGTCGATGCCCCCTGATTCCACCCGAAACCCTTGCCCCGCCTGCGACTCCCGGCGACGATCGGCCTGTTGCGACACCCGCCCGCAACACCCACCGCAACACCCACCGCGACACCCGCTGGGACGACGACGACTCGGGGAGAGCCATGACCGCTTCACGCAGCAGAACACCACGAGCCGCGAGGTGGTGGGTCGGGCTCGGGGTGCTCACCGCCGTCGCCACCCTCGTCGGCGCGAGCTTCTCCGCCCCGCGCCCCGCCTCCGCCGAGGCCACCGCCACCGCCGACGCCGCGGGCTGCAAGGTCGACTACACCGTCACCAGCCAGTGGCAGAACGGCTTCTCCGGCGACGTGCGCATCACCAACCTCGGTGACGCCGTCAACGGCTGGACCCTGACCTGGGCCTTCCCGAACGGCCAGGCCGTCTCCCAGGCGTGGAACGCGAACGTCACCTCCTCCGGCGCGACCGCCACCGCCACCAACGTCTCCTACAACGCCGCGATCCCCACGAACGGCTCCGTCCAGTTCGGGTTCACCGGCTCCTGGAGCGGCACGAACGGCGTCCCGACCTCCTTCACCCTCAACGGGACCGCGTGCACCGGCGGCGTCGCGCCGACCACCACGACCACGCCCGTCACCACGACCACCCCGAACCAGCCGCCCGGCGACGCCATGGCCACCGTCGCGGCCATGCAGCCCGGCTGGAACCTCGGCAACTCGCTCGACGCCACCGGCGCCGACGAGACCTCGTGGGGCAACCCGCGCATCACCGAGGCGCTGCTGGACAACGTGCGCTCGCAGGGCTTCAACAGCATCCGCATCCCCGTCACCTGGGGCCAGCACCAGGGCTCCGGCCCGAGCTACACCATCGAGCCCGCGTACCTGAGCCGCGTCAAGGAGGTCGTCGGCTGGGCCCTCGCCGACGGCTTCTACGTGCTGCTCAACGTCCACCACGACTCGTGGCAGTGGATCAACACCATGCCGAGCGACCGCACCAACGTGCTCGCCCGCTACAACGCCACGTGGACGCAGCTCGCCTCGGCGTTCAAGGACTCCTCGTCGAAGCTGCTGCTGGAGAGCGTCAACGAGCCGCAGTTCACCGGCAGCTCCGGCGACGCCCAGAACGCGCAGCTGCTGGGCGAGCTCAACACCTCGTTCCACCGCATCGTCCGCGCCTCCGGCGGCGGCAACGCCACCCGCCTCCTGGTCCTGCCCACCCTGCACACCTCGGCCGACCAGGCGCGCATCGACGAGCTGAACACCACGCTCACCGCGCTCAACGACCGCAACATCGCCGCGACCGTCCACTACTACGGCTACTGGCCGTTCAGCGTGAACGTCGCGGGCGGCACCAGGTTCGACGCCACCGCCCAGAAGGACCTCACCGACTACCTGGACCGCGCCTACAACTCGTTCGTCGCGCGCGGCATCCCGGTGATCCTCGGCGAGTACGGCCTGCTCGGCTTCGACCGGCACACCGGCACGATCGAGCAGGGCGAGAAGCTGAAGTTCTTCGAGCTGTTCGGCCACTACGCCAAGCAGAAGAAGATCACCACGATGCTGTGGGACAACGGCCAGCACTTCGACCGTACGGCGTTGACCTGGCGCGACCCCGAGCTCTACGCGCACGTGAGGTCGGCTTGGACGAGTCGCTCAGGTACGGCCACCACC
>NZ_JBQGCX010000191.1:0-1583 GCF_052038725.1 Actinosynnema sp. | reverse complement strand
CCGTCCTCGCCCGCAACTCCTCGAACGAGGCCCGCGAGCTCGAGGCGATGCTCCGCCTGCAGGCGCTGCACGGCCTGGTCCGCCACTACCGCTGACCGGTCAGATAAGAACGAGGGCTCAGGACACAGTGGTCCTGAGCCCTTCCGTCTTTTCCGGGGACTCGTCGGGGGACTTCCTGGGGGTTTCCGGGGACTTTCCGCAGGTCGAACGCGTGACAGGTCGAGCGGGCGTCAGCGCCAGCCGTGCCGCTCCCGCACCGCGTCCACGACCAGCGAGAACCGCTCGGGCTCCAGGATCGAGCCCTCCCGGCGGATGTCGTCCTCGGCCAGCTCGAACACCCGGTCCAGCCGCAGGTAGGACTGCCGCCCGTCGCGGTCCCAGCGGCCCGACCCCAGCTCCACGTGGTCGTCGAACTCGGCCGGGTGGTCCGGCGCCCTGCTGGTCAGCATCATCGCCAGCAGCCCGCCGCGCGCGTTGCGGCCCACCACCAGCAGCGGCCGGTCCTTGCCCCGGCTCGCGTCCTCCTCGTAGGGCACCCAGGCCCACACGATCTCCCCCGGATCGGCGAGGCCGTCCAGCTCCGGGGAGTACTCCAGCCTCGCCGCTCGATCGGGTCGGTAGACCTCGCGGACCGCGCCCCGCTCGGGCTTCGGGTCCTCTCCGTTCGCGTACATCCACGGGAGCCTAAGCGCCCGCCCCCGCACGCACCCGGTCCACCCAGGCCGGGGCGTGCGAGAATGGGGTGATTCCCCCTGTCCTTTTCCTTGTGCGAGGAACCTGAGTGAGCACGTTCGCCGACCAGACGTTCACGCCTCCGGAGCTCATCCGGAACTTCTGCATCATCGCGCACATCGACCACGGCAAGTCCACCCTGGCCGACCGGATGCTGCAGCTCACCGGCGTGGTCGAGGAGCGGGCGATGCGCGCGCAGTACCTCGACCGCATGGACATCGAGCGCGAGCGCGGCATCACGATCAAGGCGCAGAACGTGCGCCTGCCGTGGGCCGTGAACGGGACCGACCACGTCCTGCACATGATCGACACGCCGGGTCACGTCGACTTCACCTACGAGGTGTCCCGCGCGCTGGAGGCGTGCGAGGGCGCGGTCCTGCTCGTGGACGCCGCGCAGGGCATCGAGGCCCAGACGCTGGCCAACCTGTACCTGGCGATGGAGAACGACCTCACCATCATCCCGGTGCTGAACAAGATCGACCTGCCCGCGGCGGACCCGGACAAGTACGCCAAGGAGATCGCCCACATCGTCGGGTGCGAGCCGGACGAGGTGCTGCGCGTCTCGGCCAAGACGGGCCGGGGCGTCGGCGACCTGCGGGACGAGGTCGTGCGCAAGGTGCCCGCCCCCGTCGGCGACGCCGAGGCCCCCGCCAGGGCGATGATCTTCGACTCGGTGTACGACACGTACCGGGGCGTGGTGACCTACATCCGGGTCGTCGACGGCAAGATCACCCCGCGCGAGCGCATCTCGATGATGTCGACCCGGGCCACCCACGAGCTGCTCGAGATCGGCGTCATCAGCCCCGAGCCCGAGCCGTCCAAGGGGCTGGGCGTGGGCGAGGTCGGCTACC
>NZ_JBQGCX010000190.1:0-2342 GCF_052038725.1 Actinosynnema sp. | reverse complement strand
GCTGTCGGCCGAGGAGGGCATGGCCCTGCTCGACGCCGCCACCTCCGCCGCCGCGCCCGCCGTCGTCGCCGCCCGGCTCGACCTGCGGGCCCTGCGCGCCCTCGGCGACGACGCCCCGCTCGCCTTCGACGGCCTGGTGCGCCGCCGCGCCCGGCGCGCCGGGTCCGCGACGGCCGCGACCGGCTCGGAGCTGGCCCGCCGCCTCACCGGCCTGACCGACGAGGAGCGCCGCGCCGCCGTCCTGACCCTCGTGCGCACCAGGGTCGCCTCGGTGCTGGGCCACGGCTCGCCCGAGGCGGTCGACCCGGCCCGCGCCTTCCAGGACCTCGGCTTCGACTCGCTCACCGCCGTGGAGCTGCGCAACAGCCTCGGCGCGGAGACCGGTCTGCGGCTGCCCGCCACGCTGGTCTTCGACCACCCGACCCCGCTGGCCCTGGTCGAGCTGCTGCTCACCGAGCTGTCCGGCTCGGCCGGGCAGGCCGAGGTCGTGGCCACCAAGCGCGCCGACGACGACCCGATCGCCATCGTCTCCATGGCCTGCCGCTACCCCGGCGGGGTGCGCTCGCCCGAGGACCTGTGGGAGCTGCTGCTCGACGGCCGCGACGCGATCGGCCCGTTCCCCGCCGACCGGGGCTGGAACGTCGCCAAGCTGCACGACCCGCACTCGACCCGGCCCGACACCACCTACGTGGCGCAGGGCGGGTTCCTGGACGACGCGGCCCTGTTCGACCCCGGCTTCTTCGGGGTCAGCCCGCGCGAGGCCGTGATCATGGACCCGCAGCAGCGGTTGCTGCTGGAGACCTCGTGGGAGGCGTTCGAGCGGGCGGGCATCGACCCGGCCTCGCTCAAGGGCAGCTCGACCGGCGTGTTCGCCGGGGGCCTGTACCACGACTACGTCACCGGCCACAGCTCCGGCGCGGTCGTCACCGGCCGCGTCTCCTACACCTTCGGCCTCGAAGGCCCCTCGGTCAGCGTGGACACCGCGTGCTCGTCCTCGCTGGTCGCGCTGCACCTGGCCGCGCAGGCGCTGCGGTCGGGGGAGTGCTCGCTGGCGCTCGCGGGCGGCGTGGCCGTCATGGCGACGCCGGAGATGTTCGTGGAGTTCTCCCGCCAGCGCGGACTGGCCCCCGACGGGCGCTGCAAGCCGTTCGCGGACGCCGCCGACGGCACCGGCTGGTCCGAGGGCGTCGGCGTGCTGGTGCTGGAGCGGCTCTCGGACGCCCGCCGCAACGGGCACGAGGTCCTGGCCGTCGTGCGCGGCACGGCGGTCAACCAGGACGGCGCGTCCAACGGGCTCACCGCGCCCAACGGCCCCTCGCAGCAGCGCGTCATCCGGCAGGCGCTCGCGAACGCGGGCCTGCGACCGTCCGATGTGGACGCGGTGGAGGCGCACGGCACCGGCACCACCCTCGGCGACCCCATCGAGGCGCAGGCGCTCCTGGCGACCTACGGCCAGGACCGGGACGAGCCGCTGCGGCTCGGCTCGATCAAGTCGAACCTCGGCCACACCCAGGCCGCCGCAGGCGTCGCGGGCATCATCAAGGTCGTCATGGGGATGCGCCACGGCGTGATCCCCAAGACCCTGCACGTGGACGAGCCGTCCACGCACGTCGACTGGAGCGCGGGCGCGGTCGAGCTGCTCACCGACGCGCTGGCCTGGCCCGAGACCGGCCGCCCGCGCCGGGCGGGCATCTCCTCGTTCGGCATCAGCGGCACCAACGCGCACGTCATCGTCGAGCAGGCCCCCGAGGTCGCCGCGCCCGCCGCGCCGACCACCCCGGTCCTGCCCGCCACGCCGCTGCCGTGGCTGCTGTCGGCCCGCGCCACGAGCGCGCGGCCCGACCAGGCCGCGCGGCTGGTCCCACTGGTGGAGCGGGGCGTCGAGCCGCTCGACCTGGCCCACTCGCTGGCCGTCGTGCGCCCCGGCTCGGGCATGGACCACCGGGCGGTGGTCGTCGGCGAGACCCGCGAGGAGCTGCTCGCCGGGCTGCGCGCCCTGGTCGACGGCGACACCTCGCCCGCCCTCGTGCGGGGGACCGCCGCGCACGGCGCGCTGGCGTTCCTGTTCACCGGCCAGGGCTCCCAGCGGGTCGGCATGGGCCGCGAGCTGCGCGCGGCGTTCCCGGTGTTCCGGGACGCGTTCGACACCGCCTGCGCGCTGTTCGACCGCGAACTCGACCGCCCGCTCGCCGAGGTCGTCCTCGGCGACGACCAGGAGCTGCTGGACCGCACCGGGTACAGCCAGCCGGCGATCTTCGCGTTCGAGGTGGCGCTGTACCGGCTGCTCGAGTCCTGGGGCGTGCGACCGGACTTCCTGGCCGGGCACTCCATCGGCGAGATCG
>NZ_JBQGCX010000189.1:0-3005 GCF_052038725.1 Actinosynnema sp. | reverse complement strand
CACTGCCCGAGCCGACCTCGGCGCGGGCGGCAGGCGGCCCGCCGCGCACGGCGAACGAGCGCCTGGTGGCCGAGATCTGGACCGAGCTGCTGGAGCTGGACGAGCTCGGGGTGGATGACGACTTCTTCGCCGTGGGCGGGCACTCCCTGCTGGCCAGCCGGGTGGTCAGCCGCATCGCGGCGCGCACGGGGACCAGGTTGCCGCTGCGCGCGGTGTTCGACCACCCCACGGTGGCGGGCCTGGCCTCGCACCTGCCGGAAGTCGCCGCCCCGGTGACGATCCCCAGGGTCCGCCGCACCCCCCACCAAGGACAGCGGACCCGCTGAGACCGGTCGGAGACCGCGGGTGAGACCACCGTGATAACCGGTCTCCCTAGCGTTCTACGAGCCGCACCCACTCGCGCAGGAGGACGGTCCATGACCACCGCAGAGATCAAGCAGTCAGCCACAGGCGCCACCACGGCCGAGCACCGGTCCTCCGGGACCGGGGCGGACAACCCGGCCCTGCTGGGCCTGCCGGCGCTGATCACCGGTTCGCTGTCGCTGGTGCTGTACCTGACCGACTTCCGCAGCGCGGGCAACTCGCTCGCCGCGTCGCTGCCGGTGATGGTGCTCTCCAGCGGCGTGCTGTCGATGATCGCGACGGTGTGGGCCGCCAGGATCGGCCAAGGCCACTTCGCGGCGGTGTGGGGGCTGTTCAGCACGTTCTGGTTCAGCTTCTCCGCGCTCACCCTGGGCCTGGGGCACGACTGGTACGGCGACCTGGCCAACCTGGAGCAGCGCAACGCCCACGCCAGCTTCGTGTTCGCCTGGTTGATCGTGCTGACCGCCTTCACCCTGACCACGCTGCGGCTGCCCAAGTCGTACACGATCCTGTTCGTCGGCATCGACCTGGTGCTGCTGGGCATGTTCCTGTCGATCATCCAGGCCGCGGCCAACCCCCAGGCCGGGGACCCGGCGGTGCTGACGGCAGCCAACCTGGGCATGTTCCTGTTCATCGGCTTCAGCGCCTGGATCTTCGCCGGGGCCATGAACGAGGCCACCGGCGGGCGCCCGTTCCGGCTGGGCCGTCCGTTCGTCAAGCGCTGACGGCGTCGTGGCGCCCGGTGCGCTGGGGGTGGGTGTGAAGCGGGCACTGGCAGTGGTGGGCGTGCTGGCGGTCGTGGGCGCGCTGCTCTCCACGGCCCCGCAGGAGCGGGCGGACGGCGGGGTGCGCGTGGAGCACGCCGCGGTGGAGGTGCCTGCGGGGCCCGGCGCGTCCGGGCCGATCCGGTTGGACACCAGCCTGTACCTGCCCGCAGCCACCCCGGCGCCCGCGGTGCTGCTGGCCCACGGCTTCGGCGCCGACAAGCACGCGGTCGACGCCGAGGCCGTGGAGCTGGCCGAGGCGGGCTTCGTGGTGCAGACCTACTCGGCGCGCGGGTTCGGCGACAGCGGCGGCCTCATCGGGCTGAACGACCCAGACGGCGAGGTCGCCGACGCCCGCCGCCTGCTGGACCGGTTGGCCGGGCGCCCCGAGGTGCTGCTGGACGCGCCCGGCGACCCGCGCGTTGGGGTGACCGGCGTGTCCTACGGGGGCGCGCTGGCACTCATGCTGGCGGGCTCGGACCCCAGGGTCGACTCGGTGGCCCCGGTGATGACCTACAACGACCTGGCGCTGAGCCTGGCGCCGAACTCGGCGAGCGGCGGTGCGGGCTCGGCGGGCACCCCGGCCGAGGGGCCCGCAGCGGCGGACGGCGTGTTCAAGCGGGCGTGGGCGGGAATCCTGTTCTCGGCGGGGGCCGACGCGCTCGACCCGGCGCGGGCGGGTTCCGCGCGGCCGTGCGGCCGGTTCACCGAGGCGGTGTGCCGGGCCTACACCGAGCTGGCGACGACGGGCGCCCTGGGCGAAGCGGGGCTGGCCGCGCTCCACCGGCTCTCCCCCACGTCGGTCACCGACCGGATCAGCGCGCCGACCCTGCTGGTGCAGGGTGAGTCGGACACCCTGTTCGGCCTGGACCAGGCCGACGCCACGGCGAGGCAGCTGCACGCGGCGGGCGCGCCGGTGCAGGTGGTGTGGTTCGCGGGCGGGCACGACGCGGGCAAGCCCGACGCGCGGTTGCGGGCCGACATCGGCGGGTGGTTGCGGGCCAGGCTCAGCGGTGACGTCCCGGACCCGTTCGGCCGGTTCCACTACGACGTGCAGGGCGCCGTGCGCCCCGAGGGGGCGGTCTCCGTCCGGCAGGTGCGCGCGGAGTCCTACCCCGGCCTGGGCGGTCCGGCCGTCACCCGCCACGAGGTGCCCGTTCCGGGGGACGAGCGGATCGTGGTGAACCCGCCCGGCGGCTCCCCCTCGGCGATCAGCGCCATCCCCGGCGTCGACCCCTCGGTGGCGGGCGGCCTGCTGGAGGGCGTCGTGGGCGGGGATCCACCGGGGCAGTCGGCCGGGTTCCGGTCGGAACCGGTGGACGCCCAGCTTCTGATCACCGGGTCGACCACGGCCAGGCTGCGGGTGTCCTCCACCGACGGCGGTGGCGGTCTGCTGTTCGCGCGCCTGTACGACGTCGCGCCGACCGGCGCGCGCACCCTGCCCTCGGGGGCCGTGGCGCCGCTGCGGCTTCCCGACCTGCCCGCCGACGGGACGGCGGTGGAGGTGACCGTGACCCTGCCGGGCGTGGTGCGCCCGGTGGAGGCCGGGCACCGGTTGGAGCTGTCGATCAGCACGACGGACCTGGTCTTCGACAGCGCGACCGAGCCCGCCGCCTACCGGGTGTCGGTCGTGGGCCCGCTGCGGGTGCCCGTGGTGGCCGCCGCGCAGGTGGGCACCGCGCTGCCGGTGGGGTCGCTGCTGGGATTGGCGCTGGTCGCGGTCGCGGTGCTCGTGGCGTTGCTGGTCGCCCGCGCGCGCCGCGGCGGTGTCGACTTCGACCCGGCGCTCGCGGACACGCCGCTGCTGGTCGAGGGACTGGTCAAGCGGCACCAGACCGGGGCGCCCGCGGTCGACGGGCTGGACCTGCGGGCCGAACG
>NZ_JBQGCX010000188.1:0-3612 GCF_052038725.1 Actinosynnema sp. | reverse complement strand
AGCCCAACCGAATGGAGACCACATGCCTTCCGCCCAGGTTTTCCCGCAAGCCCTGCTCGACGAGCTGGCCCACGACCCGGACAGCCCCGCCTTCGAGCGCGGCGCCCGCGCCACCACCAGGGGCGAGCTGCTCGACCTCGTCCGCCGCACGGCCTCCGCCCTGCGCGGCGCGGGCGCCGGACCGGGCACGGGCGTGGCCGTCGCGGTCGGCGTCACCGCCGAGGGCTTCGCCGCCCAGATCGCCGCGCACGCGCTGGGCTGCCGCGTCGTCATGGTCCGCAAGGGCCTGGGCCGCGCCCACCTGCCGCACGTGGTCGGCGACGTCGACCTGCTCGTCGTGGACGCCGAGGGCGACCACCCGGACCTGCGGACCGCCGCACCCGCCGCGAAGCCCGTCGTGCTGGAGACCGACCTGCCCGCCGCGAGCCGCGAGCGCCTGACGCCCATGGGCAGGCCCGGCGACGCCGCCCTGGTGACCTACACCAGCGGCAGCACCGGGCAGCCCAAGGGCGTGGTGATGACCTACGCCGCGCTCTCGGTCTACTGGGCCTGGCAGCCCGACCGGTGGGACGCGCGGGTGCGCGAGCACGCCGAGCGCTACTCCCGGTTCCTGCTGTTCGGCACGCTCGCCAGCGCCGTCGTGTTCGAGCACCTGGGCCTGTGCCTGCTCGGCGGCGGCACGGCCGTGGTCCCCGAGTCCGGCCTGCCCGACCTGCCCGCCGACTTCGGCAGGCTGCGCGGCACCGCCTGCCTGCTCACCGTCCCGCGCCTGCACCACGTGCTCGACGCGGTGCGCGCGGGCGGCGTGGACACCTCGTCGCTGCGGCTGCTGCTCGTCGCGGGCTCCCCGCTCGCGCCGCACCGGATGGCGCAGGCGCACGAGCTGCTCGGCGACGTCGTGCGCCAGGCCTACGGGCAGACCGAGACCGGGATGCTCACCGTGCTCACCGCCGAGGACGTGCGGCGCCACCCCGACGCGGTGCGCTCGGTCGGGCGGCCGTGGGCGGGTGTGCGGGTGCGGGTCGTGGACGGCGACGGCGCGGACGTGCCGACGGGCGTCGCGGGTGAGGTGCTGGTGCGCGTGGACTGCGCCTCCGCCGGGTACTGGCGCGACCCCGAGCGCACCGCCGAGGTGCTGCGCGACGGCTGGGTGCGCACCCGCGACCTGGGCGAGCTGGACGCCGAGGGCTTCCTGCACCTGACCGGCCGGGCGCGCGACGTGATCATCGTGGACGCGGTCCTGCACCACGCGGGGGCGATCGAGCGGGTGCTCGCGGGCCACCCGGACGTGGACCAGGCCTACGCGGTCGGCGCGCCGGACGAGCGGACGGGGGAGGCGGTGCACGCCTTCGTGGTGCCGAGGGCGGGCGCGACGCCGGACGCCGACGCGCTGCGCGGGCTGGTCGCGGGGGAGCTGGGCGCGGGCGCGCGGCCCCGGACCGTGACAACGGTGGCGGCCGTCCCGCTGCTGCCCGGCGGCAAGCCGGACAAGAAAGCGCTCCTGGCGCTGCTGGACCACGCGGGCTAGCGGGTCCGGACGGGGGAGCGGAACCGGCCGAACGAACGGCTGCCAACTGTCAACAGTTGTCGGATTTGTCTGGTCGGTCATGCGCTGACCAGGCAAACCCCTCAACTGCGGTCCTGGTTCTTGACAGAGGTCTAGTCCACCTACAAATCTAAGAGAGCGCTCTCACAGAGCGCTCGGGCCGCGTCGACCACGCGTCCGGACCCTGCACTGGAGCACCGCGCTCGACACGCACCACCGCACCACAGCCGCCACCGGCACCCGCGCCTCACCGCCGCGAGGTAGGGAAACCCCATCCTGCTCACGAGGAGTTCCCGATGCGCACCACGTCGAGGTGGGCCACCGCCCTCCTGGCGCTCACCGCAGCCGCCGCGGCGACCGTCGCAGGACCCGCAGGCCCCGCCCAGGCGATCGGCCCGGACCTGCTCCCCCTCACCGTCACCAACAGCAGCGGCCGTTCCGGCTCGGTGCACCTCTACGTGCTCGGCACCGACATCCGCAACGGCCGCCTCGGCTACGTCAACCAGGCGGGCGCCTTCACCCCCTGGTCCGGCGGCGCCACCCCGCCCGTGCCCGCGCCGGACGTGTCCATCAACGGCCCGGCCAACGGCGGGTCGACCACCCTGCGCATCCCGCGCTTCATCTCCGGCCGCGTCTACATGTCGTTCGGGGAGAAGCTGAAGTTCTTCCTCCCGCCGAGCGGCCTGGTGCAGCCCGCGCCGTGGAACCCGTCGGACCCGAACACCAACATCCTGTTCGACTGGAGCGAGTTCACCTACAACGACGCGGGCCTGTGGATCAACAGCTCGCAGGTGGACATGTTCGCCGTGCCGCACTCGGTCAGCGTCACCGGCGCGAGCGGCCAGACCCGCACCACCGGCGCGCTCAAGGCCAACGGGCGCGACAACGTCATCAACGGCCTGAAGTCCCAGTCGGGCTGGAGCGGCCTGGTCCGCACCCGCTCCTCCGACGGCACCGTCCTGCGCGTCCTCGCGCCGGGCAAGGCCGCCGAGGCCGGGCTGTTCAGCGCCACCTACCTGGACCCGTACATCACCCAGGCGTGGAACGCCTACACGAGCAAGACGCTGACCGTCGTGCCGTTCGGCGACCAGCCGAGCATCAAGTACTTCGGCCGCACCTCGGGCAGCACCATGACGTTCACCAACACCGCGGGCCAGCGGGTCGCGACGTTCCAGAAGCCGTCCACGTCCAACGTGTGGGGCTGCGACGGCGCGCTCGCCGCGCCCAACGACCAGGTGGTCGGCCCGATCGCCCGCACCCTGTGCGCGGCGCTGCACCGCTCCACCCTCGGCACGCTCGACACCCAGCCCAGCGGCGGCGCGGCGGACTTCTACAAGGGCTCCATCACCAACCACTACTCGCGCCTGGTGCACCAGAACATGGTCGACGGCCGCGCCTACGGCTTCGCGTTCGACGACGTGCTCGCCCAGGAGTCCCTGGTGCACGACGGCGACCCGCGCTCCGCGGGCATCACGCTGACCCCGTTCACCGGTGGCGGCGGCGCCGACCCCGGCAACAAGACCAGCATCGTCTCCGACTGGCACGGCAAGTGCGTCGACGTGCCCAACTGGAACTTCGCCGACGGCCAGCGCCTGATCGTGTGGGACTGCACGGGCGGCACCAACCAGAAGTTCGAGTGGACCGGCGGCCAGCTCAAGACCGACAACAACATGTGCGTCGACGTCGCCTGGGGCTCCAGCACCAACGGCGCGGCCGTGCAGCTGGCCGCGTGCAGCGGCAACGGGGCCCAGCAGTGGGTGCTCTCCGGCGCTGGCGACCTGGTGAACCCGCAGTCCAACAAGTGCCTGGACATCCCGGCCGAGACGCCGGGCAACGACGCGGTGCTCCAGCTCTGGGAGTGCCTCGGCAACCCGAACCAGAAGTGGCACAAGGGCTGACCCTCCGGGTAACCCGATGACGAGGGGCGGGGGGGGGGGGGGGGGGGCCCCCCCCCCCCCCCCCCCCCCCCCCCCCCCCCGCGCCGCGGAGGAAGCCGCGGCGGTCACAGCAGGGGCAGGACATCAGCGGGCGCCGGTTGCGACCGGGGGGGCGCTGGCGACGCGGGT
>NZ_JBQGCX010000187.1:0-2722 GCF_052038725.1 Actinosynnema sp. | reverse complement strand
TGCACGGCGTGGTCGACCATCATGCGGGCGCCCGCGACCGGCACGCCCATGTCCAGCGCGTCCAGGGTCGCCAGCTCCTCGCGGTGCGCCTCCACCACGTCGGCGATCTGCAGGAGCACCCCGGCGCGCCGCGCGGCGGGGGTGTCGGACCAGGTCTCGAACGCCGTCCGCGCCGCCCGGACGGCCCCGTCGACCTCCTCGGGGGTGGCGACGCCGAGGTGCGTGAGGACCTGCTCGGTGGTCGGGTCGACGGTGGCGAACACGTCGGGCGAGCGGGGCGCCACCTGGGCACCGTCGACGAAGAAGCCCTGGACGTCGGCGTCCAGCAGGGCGGGGCGGGGTCGGGTGGTCACTGCGGGGCCTCCTGGGGCCTGCGGGGTCTTGTGGTCACCACCGAGGCTGGCCGGGGTCGCGGCGGGTCGGGTTGCCCTGGTTTTCCTGGGTCTGGCGTGCCCACCCTCGCCGGGGGCGGACGCGGGGATGATGGCGGGCATGACCTCCTCGCCGTCCCTCCAGCTCGCCGACTTCCTGCGCGCCCGGCGTGGGCGGGTGCGCCCCGACGAGCTGGGGCTCGAACCCGGCGGGCGGCGGCGGGTGAGCGGGCTGCGGCGGGAGGAGCTGGCGGTGCTGGCCGGGGTGAGCACCGACTACTACCAGCGGATCGAGCAGGGGCGCGGGGTCAAGCCGTCCGACGAGGTGCTGGACGCGCTCGCGCGGGCGCTGCGGCTGACCGACGACGAGACCCGGCACCTGCGCACCCTCGGCAGGGCCGCGCGCAGGCCCTCCGCTCCCCCGCCGCGGCAGGTGGAGCGGGTGCCGGAGAGCACCCGGCGGCTGGTGGACCTGCTGCCCGCGCCCGCGATGGTGCTCGGGCGGCACCTGGACGTGCTGGCGCACAACGCGGTGGCGAACCTGCTGTTCGGCGGGATGGACGACGTGCTGCCGGGTGAGCGGAACATGCTGCGGGCGCTGTTCCTGCACCCCGACGCGCAGCGGGTGTGCCCGGACTGGGAGGAGTCGGCGAGCGAGTACATCGGGATGCTGCGCGCGGCGGCGGCCGAGGACCCGGACCACCCCCGCGCTCGGGAGCTCGTCGGGGAGCTGAGCCTGCTCAGCCCGGAGTTCCGGCGGATGTGGGCGCGGCACGACGTGCGGGAGAAGGTCAAGGGGGTCAAGTGGTTCGCGCGCACGCCGGTGGGGGCGCTGCGGTTGGACTGGGACGCGTACCCGCTTCCGGGGTGCCCCGGCCCGGTGCTGGTGGTGTACACGGCAGCGGCCGGGTCGGTGGACGCGGAGCGGGTGGCGGCGCTGCGGGAGCTGGTGGGCGCGCGGTGACCGGCCGGGGGCGCGTCCGCTCCCGGCCGGTCGGGGGTCAGGCCAGGTCGGCCGGGTTGGTGTTGGCGCCGCACAGGACCACGGCGACGCGCTCGCCGGACTCGGGGCGGTAGGCGCCGCCGAGCAGCGCGGCGTAGGCGGTGGCGCCGCCCGGTTCGAGTGCCTGGCGGTACTCGGACCACAGCAGCCCGCGGGCGTCGGCGATGGCCTGGTCGTCGACCAGCAGGGACTCGACGCCGGTGCGGCGGGCCACGGCGAACGCGATGTCGCCGACCCGGCTGGCGCCGAGCGAGTCGGCGGCGACGCCGGAGACCTGGACGTCCACCGGTTCGCCCGCGGCGAGCGCGGAGTGCAGGGTGGGGGCGGTCCTCGGCTCGACGGCGACCACCTTGGCAACGCCCTCCAGCGCCGCCGCGATCCCGGCGATCAGCCCGCCGCCCCCGACCGCGACCAGCACGGTGTCCACGCCGCCGGTCTGCTCCAGCAGCTCCAGCGCCAGGGTGCCCTGACCGGCGCAGACCTCCGGCTGGTCGTAGGCGTGGCAGAGCAGCGCGCCGCGGCGGTCGGCGTACTCGGTCGCCGCCTCGTAGGCCTGGGCGTACCGGTCGCCCACCTGCTCGACGGTCGCGCCGAGGGCGCGCAGGCGGTCCACCTTGACCCGCGGCGCGGTGGTCGGCACGAACACCCGCGCGGTCGCGCCGCACTCGGCCGCCGCGTCGGCGACGGCCAGCCCGGCGTTGCCGCCCGAGGCCGCCACGACCTCGGCGCCGCGCACGTCGCCCACCGACAGGAGGCGGTTGAACGCGCCCCTGGCCTTGAACGAACCGGTGCGCTGGAGGTGCTCCAGCTTGAACCACAGCCCGTCCAGCGGCTGGAACACCGGGGTGCGCCGCACCCGACCGCCGATCCGCCGCGCGGCGGCGTCGACCTCCGACCTCGTGATCATGGGTCAAGTCTGCGCCGAACGGCGCATTAGCGCCAGCGATGGGTGCTAAGCTGGCGACAGTTCTGCTTACGTCTGGGGGCCTGCTCGTGGTGGACGGTCATCGGGTCGACGCGCACCGGTTGGCGCTGTTGGCCGAAGTCGTGCGCGCCGGGTCGATCGCGGCTGCCGCCGGGCGGTTGTCGTTCACGGCGTCGGCGGTGTCCCAGCAGATCGCGGCGCTGGAGCGCGAGCTGGGCGGGCGGGTGCTGGACCGGCACCCGCGCGGGGTGACGCCGACGCCGCTGGGCGCGGCGATGCTCGGGCACGCGGAGGCGGTCGCGGGTGAACTGCGGGCGGCCGAGGCGACGGCTCGGGCGCTGCTGGGCGGCGCGCCGGGACAGGTGACGATCGGGACGTTCTCCACGGCGGGCACGACGCTGCTGCCGCCGGTGCTGGCCGCGT
>NZ_JBQGCX010000186.1:0-9317 GCF_052038725.1 Actinosynnema sp. | reverse complement strand
CTCCGTGGCCCCGTCCGCGCACAACCCGGCCAGCACCAACCCGGCCCCAGCCCGAATATCACTCGCCCACACCGGCGCGCTCGACAACCGCTCCACCCCGCGCACCACCGCGTGGTGCCCGTCGGTCCGGGCGTCGGCCCCCAGCCGGACCATCTCCTCGATGAACCGGAACCGCGCCTCGAACAGGTTCTCCGTGATCATCGAAGTCCCCTCCGACACCGCCGACAGCGCGATCGCGAACGGCTGCAGGTCGGTCGCGAAGCCGGGGTACGGCAGGGTCACGAAGTCCACCGACTCCGGTCGCCCCTCCTGCACCACCCGGAACTCGTTCTCCCCCGTCGTCACCGTCGCCCCGGCCGTCCGGAGCTTCTCCAGCACCAGGTTGATGTGCCTCGGGTCCACCCCGCGCACCGTGATGTCACCCCTGGTCATCGCCGCCGCGAACGCCCAGGTCGCCCCCACGATCCGGTCGCCGATGACCCGGTGCTCGGTCGGGTGCAGCTCCGGCACCCCGTGCACGGTCAGCGTCGACGTCCCGGCGCCCTCGATCCGCGCGCCCATCTGCTGGAGCATCACGCAGATGTCGACGATCTCCGGCTCGCGCGCCGCGTTGTCGATCACCGTCGTGCCGTCCGCCAGCACGGCCGCCATCAGGATGTTCTCGGTCGCCCCGACGCTCGGGAAGTCCAGCCACACCTGCGCCCCGTGCAGCCCCTGGGCCTCGGCGACCACGCACCCGTGCTCGATCTCGCTGTGCGCGCCGAGCTTGCGCAAGCCGCTCTGGTGCATGTCCAGCGGCCTGCTGCCGATCGCGTCGCCGCCGGGCAGCGCGACCACGGCCCGCTTGCACCGGCCGACCAGCGGCCCGAGCACGCACACGCTGGCCCGCAGCTTCCCCATCGCCTCCGAGTCGGCCCGGTGGTTCAGCTCGGCCGGGGTGGTGATGGTCGCGACGTCGCCCTCGATCGTCACCTCGCACCCGAGGCTGCGCAGCACGTCCGCCATCAGCGGGACGTCCAGGATCTCGGGGCAGTTCGTGATGGTGGTGGTCCCCTCGGCCAGCAGCGCTGCGGCCATGAGCTTCAGGACGCTGTTCTTCGCCCCGACGACGTCGACCTCGCCGACCAGGCGCGCGCCGCCCTGGACCCGGAAGTGCTCACTCACCAACGAACTCCTCGACTCTGGGTGGCGCTCATCCTACGGAGCGGGCGAACCGAACGGGTTCCGGGCGGCCTATGGTGCCCGCATGGCCGTTCACCTCACGAAGATCTACACGCGGGTTGGCGACGACGGGACCACCGGTCTCGGCGACTTCTCCAGGGTCCCGAAGACCGCCCCGCGCATCGCGGCGTACGCGGACGCGGACGAGACCGGCGCGGTGCTCGGCGTGGCGATGGCCCTCGGCGCCCTCGCCGACGACGTCAAGGCGGTGGTCCTGCGCGTCCAGAACGACCTGTTCGACGTCGGCGCGGACCTGTGCGCCCCCATCGTGGAGAACCCCCAGTACCCGCCGCTGCGCGTCACCCAGGCCTACGTGGACCGCCTGGAGACCTGGTGCGACGAGTTCAACGCCCGCCTCGGCAAGCTCGACTCGTTCATCCTCAGCGGCGGCACCCCCGGCGCGGCCCTGCTGCACCAGGCCCGCACGGTGGCGCGCCGGGCGGAGCGCAGCACGTGGGCGCTCATCGAGGCCGAGCCGGACACCACGAACCCGCTGACCGCGAAGTACCTGAACCGCCTGTCCGACCTGCTGTTCATCCTCGCCCGTGTGGCGAACCCGGACGGCGACGTCCTGTGGAAGCCCGCCGACAACGCCTGAGCGCCCCCGGAAGCGCGAAGACCGCCCCGACCAGGTGTCGGCGGCGGTCTCATCGCGTTCCGGCCCGCTGCGGGCCGCTCAGGAGGCCCAGGGGATGGACCGGCCGGGCGGGGCCGACTCCAACCACGACAGGAACCCCGTCAGCGCGTCGGGCCCCATCGCGATCTCGACCTCGCCGGACGCCGTCCTGCACCGCAGCACGCGCGCGCCCGCGGGCATCGCGTACGCCTCGGGCTCGGTCGGCTCGCGCCGGGTGTCGATCTCGAAGTCGGACCGGTGGATCGTCCGGTCGGGGCCCGCTCGCAGGCTGAACACCCGGTACCAGGCGAACTCGTCCCCCCGGTACCGCCCGACCCCGAGCTGCCAGCCGCGCCCGTTCTCCTCGACCCGCGAGCGCAGGGCCACGTGCACCCCGCCCGCGCGCAGCAGGCGCACCCGCCGCCAGGCCGTGTAGGTCAGCACCAGCGCCGCGAGGAACAGGACCACCCCGACCACTTCGGCGATCCCCACCACGGCGCTGCCCCGTCCCCTCGGTCCAGGCCCGTCAGGCCGTGTGCCCGGCCGCCTTGATGCGGGCCTGGGCCTTCAACCGGTCGGAGCCCTCGGCGCTCTCCAGCTCCCGCTTGGCCGCGTCGACGTCGATCTCGCGGGCGAGGTCGGCCTCCTCGGCCAGCACGCTCACGCTCTCGGCGGTCACGGACAGGAACCCGCCGTGCACGGCCGCCGCGACGACCTCGCCGTCGGTAGTGCGCACCTTGACGATGCCGCCCTCGACGAGCTGGGCGAGCATGGGCTCGTGACCGGGCAGGATGCCGATCTCACCCTCGGTCGTCTTCGCGACCACCGACTTCGCAGAGCCGGACCACAGGCGGCGTTCGACGGCGACGAGCTGGACGGTCATCTCGGCCACGTGCATCTCCCTCACTACAGGTCGAGTCGAACGCAGTCTAAACGGTCGCCGCGACCGCGTGCCGCACCAGCCACCCTAAGCAGGCCCGCGCGGGCGCGCGGCGCGGCGGAACCGGTCAAGAACCGGGCAGGGCGCCACCGGCTCCCCCGCGCCAACCGGCCCTGACCTGCGCGAACACCAACCCTGCCGGACCGGGCGCGCACCACCGCGATTCCACCGGAAAAACGAATAGCACCCATAAGGCCCCCACCACCCGGCCAGCGACGTCACGCAGTGGAGTGCGTCACACGAACGAGGGACCACCGCGGCGGGAACAGCCCGTGAAAAGCGAAGAGGACCGCCCCCTGGGGGACGGCCCTCTCAGCGAGAACCGGCTAGCCGCGCGGAGCTCAGTTGCCCGCGAGCTTCTTGGCGTTGGCCTCGACGTCGTCCAACCCGCCGCAGGAGAAGAACGCCTGCTCGGGCAGGTGGTCGAACTCGCCCTTACACACGCGGTCGAACGCCTCGATCGTGTCCTTGATCGGCACGAAGGAGCCGGGCTGACCGGTGAACTTCTCGGCCACGATGAAGTTCTGGCCGAGGAAGCGCTCCAGGCGACGGGCGCGACCGACGAGGACCTTGTCCTCCTCGGAGAGCTCGTCCATGCCGAGGATGGCGATGATGTCCTGCAGCTCCTTGTACTTCTGCAGGATGCGCTTCACCTCCTGGGCGACCCGGTAGTGCTCCTCGCCGACGATCGACGGCTCCAGGATGCGGGAGCTCGACGACAGCGGGTCGACGGCCGGGTAGATGCCCTTCTGGGAGATCGGACGGGAGAGCTCCGTCGTCGCGTCCAGGTGGGCGAAGGTGGTGGCGGGCGCCGGGTCGGTGTAGTCGTCCGCGGGCACGTAGATCGCCTGCAGCGAGGTGATCGACTTGCCTCGGGTCGACGTGATCCGCTCCTGCAGCTCACCCATCTCGTCGGCCAGCGTCGGCTGGTAGCCCACGGCGGACGGCATGCGGCCCAGCAGGGTCGACACCTCGGAACCCGCCTGGGTGAACCGGAAGATGTTGTCGATGAACAGCAGCACGTCCTGGTTCTGGACGTCGCGGAAGTACTCCGCCATCGTCAGTGCCGAGAGCGCGACGCGCATGCGGGTGCCCGGCGGCTCGTCCATCTGGCCGAAGACGAGCGCGGTGTCGCCGAGCACGCCCATCTCCTCCATCTCCAGGAGGAGGTCCGTGCCCTCGCGGGTGCGCTCGCCGACGCCGGCGAACACCGACGTGCCGGAGAACTCGCGGGCGATACGGGTGATCATCTCCTGGATGAGCACCGTCTTGCCCACGCCCGCGCCGCCGAACAGGCCGATCTTGCCGCCCTTGACGTACGGGGTCAGCAGGTCGATGACCTTGATGCCCGTTTCCAGGATCTCGGTCTTGCCCTCGAGCTGGTCGAACGACGGCGCCTTGCGGTGGATGCCCCACTGCTCGCCGTCGCGGCCGAGGCCGGGGCTGTCGAGGCAGTCGCCGAGCGCGTTGAACACGTGGCCCTTGACGACGTCGCCGACGGGGACCGAGATGGCCTTGCCGGAGTCGGTCACCGGGGCGCCGCGGACGAGGCCGTCGGTCGGCTGCATGGAGATCGTGCGGACCAGGTTGTCACCCAGGTGCTGGGCGACCTCCAGGGTCAGCGTCTTGGCCACGGCCTCGTAGGTGATCTCGGCGTGGCAGGCGTTGAACAGCTCGGGCACGGCGTCGCGCGGGAACTCCACGTCGACGACCGCGCCGATCACCCGGACCACACGGCCGGTGCGGGTGGTGGTGGCAGTAGCACTCATGTCACTCATCACTTCCTGCGCCACCGGTAAGCGCGGAGGCGCCACCGACGATCTCGCTGATCTCCTGGGTGATCTGGGCCTGGCGGGCCGCGTTCGCCTGGCGGCTCAGGTTGCGGACCAGCTCGGAGGCGTTGTCAGTCGCCGCCTTCATCGCGGTCCGCCGAGCAGCCGACTCGGACGCGGCGGCCTCCAGCAGCGCGGAGAACAGCCTGGTCTTGATGTACTTGGGGAGCAGCGCGTCCAGCAGGCTGTCCGCGTCCGGCTCGAACTCGTACGACGCGTGCAGCCCCTCGTGCGGCTCCGCGTCGTACTCGACGGTCAGCGGGGCGATCCGCTTGGCGACCGGCTGCTGGCTGAGCATGGACTTGAACTCGGTGTAGACGACGTGCAGCTCGTCCACGCCCAGCACGCCGTCCGGACCCGGCTCGTCGCCCTCGTCGTCGCTGCCCGCCATGAACGCCGAGACGAGCGCGTCGCCCGCCTCGGAGGCGTTCACGTAGTTCGGCGCCTGCGAGAAGCCGCTCCACTCGCCCGCGATCGCGCGGCGGCGGAAGTTGTAGTACCCCGCCCCCTTGCGACCGGCGACGAAGAGCACCGGCTCCTTGCCCTCCGAGCGCAGCAGCGCGAAGAGCTCCTCGGCGGCCTTGAGCACGTTGGCGTTGTAGCCGCCGCACATGCCCTTGTCGCTGGTGACGATGAGGACGCCCGCGCGCCGGGGGTTCTTGCGAGCCTCCAGCAGCGGGTGGTCCAGGCTGGAGGCGCCCTCGGCGAGAGCGCGCAGCACGTGGGTGATCTCGTCCGCGTACGGGCGCGACGCCGCGACCCGCGACTGGGCCTTGGCCAGTCGCGAGGTCGCGATGAGCTCGTACGCCTTGGTGATCTTCTTGGTCGAGTTGACCGAGCGGATCCGCTGGCGAAGCTCCCGAATCTGTGCCGCCATGCCTACGTCACTTCTCGGTCGGAGCGGATCGGCTGGTCTTCACCGACTCCTGTCCGACCTTGTCGGCGGCCATGGCGTCGGCGGCGGCCTCGTTCACGACCGGCGCGCCACCGGTGGCGGTGAACTGCTTCTTGAACGCGTTGACCGCGTCCACGATGCCCTTCTCCGCGTCGTCGGACAGCTTCTTGGTGTCGCGGATCGAGGACAGCACCACGTCGTGGTTGCGACGCAGGTGGTCCAGGAACTCGCCCTCGAAGCGGCGCACGTCGCCGATGGCGACCGAGTCGAAGTGGCCCTTGGTGCCGAGGTAGATGGAGACGACCTGCTCCTCCATCGGGACCGGCGAGTACTGGCCCTGCTTGAGCAGCTCGACCAGGCGGGCGCCGCGGTCCAGCTGGGCGCGCGAGGCGGCGTCCAGGTCCGAGGCGAAGGCGGAGAACGCCTCCAGCTCGCGGAACTGGGACAGGTCCAGGCGCAGCGAGCCGGAGACCGTCTTCATCGCCTTGGTCTGCGCGGCGCCACCGACGCGGGACACCGAGATGCCCACGTTGACGGCCGGGCGCACACCGGCGTTGAACAGGTCCGACTCCAGGAAGCACTGGCCGTCGGTGATGGAGATGACGTTGGTCGGGCTGTACGCCGACACGTCGTTCGCCTTGGTCTCGTTGATCGGCAGACGGGTAATCGAGCCGCCGCCGAGCTCGTCGGACAGCTTCGCGCAGCGCTCCAGCAGGCGCGAGTGCAAGTAGAAGACGTCACCGGGGTAGGCCTCGCGGCCCGGCGGGCGGCGCAGCAGCAGCGAGATCGCGCGGTACGCCTCGGCCTGCTTGGTGAGGTCGTCGAAGATGATGAGGACGTGCTTGCCCTCGTACATCCAGTGCTGGCCGATGGCGGAGCCGGTGTACGGCGCCAGCCACTTGAAGCCGGCCGAGTCGGACGCGGGAGCCGCCACGATGGTGGTGTACTCCAGGGCCCCGGCCTCCTCCAGCGCGGCCTTGACGCCCGCGATGGTGGAGCCCTTCTGGCCGACGGCGACGTAGACGCAGCGGACCTGCTGCTGCGGGTCGCCGCTCTCCCACGCCTTCTTCTGGTTGATGATCGTGTCGATGCAGACCGCGGTCTTGCCGGTCTTGCGGTCGCCGATGATCAGCTGGCGCTGGCCGCGGCCGATGGGGGTCATCGATTCGATGGCCTTGATGCCGGTCTGCATCGGCTCGCCCACGGGCTGGCGCTGGAGCACCGTCGCGGCCTGGAGCTCCAGGGCGCGGTTGTCGTCGGCGACGATGTCGCCGAGACCGTCGATGGGCTGGCCGAGGGGGTTGACCACCCGGCCGAGGCAGCCGGCGCCGACCGGGACCGAGAGGACCTGGCCGGTGCGCTTGACCTCCTGGCCCTCCTCGATCTTGTCGAAGTCACCGAGGATGACCGCGCCGATCTCGCGGACCTCCAGGTTGAGCGCCACTCCGAGGACGCCGCCGGGGAACTCCAGCAGCTCGTTGGTCATCGTGCCGGGCAAACCCTCGACGATGGCGATGCCGTCGTAGGTCTCGGCGACGACACCGACCTCTTCCCGGTTGACCTCCGGGGAGTAGCTCGAGACGTACTTCTCGATCGCACTGCGGATCTCGTCCGACGAGATCGTCAGCTCCGCCATGTCGTTCCTGCTCTCACTTCGTTCATGGGAAAGGGGCTGGGCAAGCCGCGGTTCCGGGTTCGGGTCAGCCTGCGAGGTCGCGGCGGAGTGCCGCCAGGCGACCTGCGACGCTCCCGTCGATGACCTCGTCACCGATCTTGATGACCAGGCCGCCGACGAGCGAGGCATCGACCTCGACGTGCAGTGCGATCGGTCGTGAGTAGATGCGGGTCAGCGAGGCCGCGAGGCGGTCCTGCTGGTCCGCGGTCAGCTCGACCGCCGAGCGGACGTGGGCGACCGAGCGCTCGCGGCGCTTGGCCGCGAGGCCCGCCAGGAGGGTCAGGCCGTTGACCACGCTCAGGCCCCTGGGGAGCTGGACGAGCTGGGTGACCAGTGCCTCGGTCACCTTCTCGACCTTGCCCCGGATGAGGCCGTTCAGCAGGGCGAGCTTGCCGTCGGGCGAACCGGCCGGGTCGGTGAGGACCCGCTCCAGCTCGGGGTTCCCGGCGACGATGCGGCCGAGGCGGAACAGCTCGTCCTCGACGGCGTCGAGCCTGCCGTCGCGCTCCGCGTGCACCAGCAGCGCGGTGCGAGCCAGCGACTCGACCCCGTCCACCAGCTCGCGCGGGCTCGACCACTTGGCGGAGACGGCCGTGACGAGGACGTCCAGCGTGGCGTCCGCGACCTTGCCCGCCAGCAGGGAGCGCAGGAGGCGCTCCCTGCCCGCGGGGTCGGACGAGGCGTCGCCGAACGCGCGCCGCAGCTGCGGCTGCGCGCTCAGCAGACCCACCACGGAGAACAGCTCCTGCCCCAGCGCGGACGGGCCGGTGGCGCCCGCGGCGCCCTCGACCAGCTCCAGCAGCCGCAGTTCAGCGGCTGCCAGAGCTTCGCGACTAGCGGCGTGCAGCGTCATGGACTCCCCTACTTCGCCGCGGGCGCCGCTGCGGCGTCCAGCTCGTTGAGGAAGCGGTCCACGGTGCCGCGGCGCAGCGCCTGGTCCTCCAGCGACTCGCCGACGACCTTGCCCGCGAGGTCGACGGCCACGCGGCCGAGGTCGGCCCGCAGCTCGGAGACGATGCGGGCGCGGTGCGCGTCGAGCTCGTTGTGGCCGTGGGCGACGATGCGGTCGTACTCCGCCTGCGCCCGGTCCCGCATCTCCTCGACGATCTGCTGGCCCTCGGCCCGCGCGTCGTCACGGATGCGGGCCGCCTCGGCACGAGCCTCGGCGAGCTGCTCCTTGTACTCCTCCAGCGTGCGAGCCGCTTCGGCCTGAGCCGCCTCGGCCCTGGCGATACCGCCCTCGATCTTCTCGGTGCGCTCGGCCAGCACCTTCTGGAAGAGCGGTAGCACCTTCTTCCAGAAGACGAAGCCGATGATCGCCAAGCAGACCGCGGACCACACGATGTCGTAGACGGCCGGGATGAGGGGGTTAACAGCCCCCTCGGCCGCCAGGATCAGCGGTTCGGTCATGGTGGTCACCGCCTTGTCTGGGTCCGGTCGATCAGCTGAAGAGGAAGCCGGCGACCAGGCCCAGCAGGGCCAGGGCCTCGGTGAACGCGATACCCAGGATCATGGTGGTGCGCAGCTGGCCTGCCATCTCGGGCTGGCGAGCCATGGCCTCGACGGTCTTGCCCGCGACGAAGGCGACACCGATGCCGGGGCCGATCGTGGCGATGCCGTAGCCGACGGCGTTGAGGTTGCCTGCGACCTCAGCAAGGATCATTTCTGTCGTTCCCTTTCCGGTTGGCCCGCGCCGGTTCTCGGTGGCGCGGGTCGTCCAAGACCCTGGGTGTCCCCGGATCTCGGTGGGTCTCAGTGCTCCGCGTGGAGCGCACCGTCGATGTAGACGGCGGTGAGCAGGGTGAAGATGTACGCCTGGAGGAACTGCACCATCAGCTCGAACAGGGTGAACATCAGGCCCATGACGAGCGACAGGAAGCCTGCCGGCGCCAGGACCAGGTCCCCGGCCTGGAACATCAGGTACCACGCGGCGCTGAAGAACAGGACCAGCGCCATGTGCCCGGCGAGCATGTTCGCCATGAGGCGGATCATCAGCGTTCCGGGACGGATGAGGAACACCGAGACGAGCTCGATGGGCGTCACCAGAACGTAGAGCGGCTTGGGAACCCCCGGCGGGAACAGGTTCGACTTGAGGTAGCCGCCGACACCCTGCGCCTTGATGCCCGCGTAGTTGAACG
>NZ_JBQGCX010000185.1:0-2023 GCF_052038725.1 Actinosynnema sp. | reverse complement strand
CGTCAGGCTGCTGGAGATCCTCGACCAGCTGGGCCTGCGCCCCTGGTTGGACGGACTGCCCGACGGGCTGGACAGCCGCGTCACCCCAGGCGCGCTCTCGGCCGGGCAGGCCCAGCTCCTCGCGCTGGCAAGGGTGTTCCTCAAGGACCCCGGACTGATCATCCTCGACGAGCCGTCGAGCAAGCTCGACCTGGCCACCGAGCTGGTCCTCGAACGCGCCCTGGACACCCTGCTGGCCGGGCGCACCGTCATCGTCATCGCCCACAGGCTCGACACCATCCGCCGGGCAGACCGGGTCGTGGTCCTGGACAGCGGCGAGGTGGTCGAGACCGGCCGCACGTCCGCCCTGCTCCAGGACCCCGAGTCGAGGTTGGCCGAGCTGGCCAGGATCGGGGAGGTGCTCCGATGAGCACGCAGACCGGCGGGGCTCCCGCCGACGGCGCGGCGCGGCGCGACGACGTCCCCGCGACGCTGACGTTCCTGCGCAAGCTGATCGCCTACAGCCCCGGCCGCTACGCGCTGGCCGCGCTCGGCTGGGGCGTGTTCCACCTGTGGCCGCTGCTGCCCGGCGTCCTCGGCAAGCTGCTGTTCGACGTGCTCGGGGGGAGCGCGCCCGCAGGCGTCACGGTGTGGACCGTCGTGGCGATCGTCGTCGCGGGCGGCCTGGCGCGGTGCACCGCCATCCTGGGCGCCACCGTGGCCTGGGCGGGCTGGTACCTGCGCGCCAGGGCGCTGGTGCAGCACAACATGCTCGCGCGGGTGTTCCGCAGGCCCGGCGCGCAGGCGCTGCCCGGCACCGAGGGCGAGAGCATCTCCACCGTCCGGGATGACAGCGACGCCATCGCGATGATGGGCGGCTGGGGCTTCGACATGATGTCGGCGATCATCTTCGCGGGCGGTGGCCTGGCGATCATGCTCAGCGTCGACGTCCAGATCACCCTGATCGTGATGGTGCCGCTGGTGGCGGTGCTGGTGCTGGCCCAGCTGGCGAAGGCCAGGGCCTACCGCATCCGCGAGCAGAGCCGCGAGGCCACCGCGCAGGTCACCGGCGCCATCGGCGAGATGGTGGTCGCGGTGCGGGCGATCAAGGCCTCCGACCGGCAGCGCCAGATGGTGGCCCGGCTGCGCGCGCGCAACGACGTCCGCAAGCACGCGATGATCCGCGACAAGGTGCAGAGCCTGGCCCTGGACTCGGTGTTCGCGAGCACGGCGAGCCTGGGCGCGGGGCTGACCCTGCTGGCCGCCGCGGGGCAGATGCGCAGCGGCGACTTCACCATCGGCGACTTCGTGCTGTTCTCGACCTACCTGATGCAGGTGGCCGACTACACCGGCTTCATGGGCTACCTGGTGCGCACCTACCAGCAGTCCGGGGTGTCGTTCACCAGGGCCGCGACGCTGCTGCAGGGCGCGCCACCGCTGTCGCTTGTGGACCACAACCCGCTCCACCTGAAGTCGGAGCCGCCCGCGCCGGCCGAACCGGAGGCGGCCGAACCGCTGCGCAGCCTGGAGGTCCGGTCGCTGACCCACGTGTTCCCCGGCAGCGGGCAGGGGATCCACGACGTCAGCCTGGACGTGCGCCCCGGCACGGTCACCGTCATCACCGGCGAGGTCGGGTCGGGCAAGACCACCCTGCTGCGCAGCGTCCTGGGCCTCTACGAGCCCCAGGGCGGTTCTGTCCGGTGGAACGGGGAGGAGGTGGCCGACCGCGGTGACTTCCTGCTGCCGCCCAGGGTCGCCTACACCGCGCAGAGCCCGACGCTGCTGTCCGGGTCGATCAAGGAGAACGTGCTGCTGGGCCTGCCCGACGACGGCAGGGCCGAGGAGGCGATGGCCCTGGCGGTGATGGGCCCGGACCTGGAGCGCCTCGACGAGGGTGACGCCACCGAGATCGGGGTGCGGGGCGTGCGCCTGTCCGGCGGGCAGATCCAGCGCACGGCCGCGGCGCGGATGTTCGCGCGGCGACCGGACCTGCTGGTGATGGACGACCTGTCCAGCGCGCTGGACGTGGAGACCGAGCAGGAGC
>NZ_JBQGCX010000184.1:0-5631 GCF_052038725.1 Actinosynnema sp. | reverse complement strand
GGTGGCGACGCGGACCGTGTTCTTGGTGACGGGAAAGATGCCGGGATACGGCGACGACGAGGCCTGATCGACGGTGGAGGGGGCGGGTCCGCGGCGCGCGGACCCGCCCCCTTGGCGTTCGGCTAGCGGTTGAGCAGCGCGTTGAGGTCCTGGCCGAGCTGCATGGCGATCCGGCCGCTGTCGGCGGGCGCGGCCGTCATCCAGCGCTGACCGTCCGGGTTCTCCCTGGTCTGCATCATGTACCGGCCTTGGTCGTTGTCGAACCAGATGACCTCGGGTCCCTTGGTCTCCCGGCCGTACCTGCCGCGAACCGAGAAGCCGAAGTTCCCCAGGCTCAGCTTGGGGCGCGAGAAGATCGCCATGAGCTGCTGCTCCTGGCCTCCCCTGGCGCTCCGCGCGGAGACGGCGCTGGTGAAGGTGTTCGCGTCGTAGTCCTCTTCCCGACGAGGTCTGCGCTGCTCCTGCCCCTGGGGAACCGGGAGGGTCATCGAGTGCCCCGGTCCCGGCCGCACCTGCGGCACGAGTGAGACCAGCGCGTGCAGCAGCGCCGAGGAGCGGATCAGGTCGACCTTGAGCATCCGGTCGTCCAGCACGGCCAGCGCCGCCACGTCACGGGTCGCGCCGCCGCGCGCCAGCAGCTGGCGCTCCGGGACGCGGGCGTCCAGCGCGGCGATCGCGTTGACGGTGTAGTCGGCGCGGACCAGCAAGGTCAGCGCCTCCTGGACCTCGCCCACGACCCGCCCCCGGAACGCCAGCTTCCTGGACTCCAGGTCGCGGTACACCGCGTTCCTGATACCCGCGCGCTCGTCGAAGGTCCGGCCCACGTGGCGGATCTCGAAGGGGTAAGGACGGGGGCCGAGGTCGAGGTCCTCCCAGAGGATGTCGGTCGCGGCGTGGGACAGGCTGAACGAGAACACGCTCACCCGCCGATGACGGGAGGCGCCACGAGCGTCCCGTCCCCGAAGACGTCCTCGGTCTCCTGGAGGTACGAGGCGGTCTTGTGCTCCTTGTCCTCTTCCCCGTTGCCCCGGCCACCTGCGGCTCCCATACCGCCCGCACCCATGCCACCGGCCGCCGCGCCACCGCGACCGGCCGCCACGCCGCCTAGACCGCCAGCGCCACCGGAGCCGTAGCCGCCGACACCGCTGCGGCCGCCCTCGCCGAGGGCGGAGGAGGAGCCGCCCGCACCGAGGCCCGAGCCGCCGACACCGGACCCACCGGCGCCGAAGCCGCCCGCGCCACCGCCGAAACCACTTGCGCCACCGCCGAAACCACCCGCGCGACCACCCGCCGCGGCGAGACCGCCGGGACCGCCGGACAGGCCGCCTGCGCCACCGCGGCCACCGAGGCCACCCGCGCCCGTGCCGCCGCCGAGGCCGCCACGACCACCGCCGAGGCCGCCGGAACCGGTTCCGGTCCCACCTGTGCCCGTGCCACCGGGCGGGAGGTAGCCGACACCGCCCGGCGGGACGTAGCCGCCGCCGGTGCCACCGCCACCGGTGCCGCCACCTCCGGTGCCACCACCGGTACCGCCACCACCGGGGTAGGTCACGCCGGACTGGTTGGTGTTGCCGCCCGAGTTGTTCGAGCCGCCGCTGCCGCTGCCACCGCCGTTGCCGGTCCCGGTCCCGGTGGTGCCACCGCCGTTCGGTCCGCCGTCGTAGACGTAGGTGCCGCTGTTCCCGGTGCCGACGCCGCCGATGCGCCCCGTACCGGTGCCGGTGCCGATCCCGCTGCCGACGCTGGAGTCGGGGCGCGAGCTGATCGAAGTCCTGTCGCCGCTGTCCGAGGAGCCGCTGTCCGAACCGGACATGGGCGGGGGCGCGACGAAGGCGGGCATGGTGGCCCCCGTCTCGGCGAACGTGCTGGACATCGCCGTCATGGTCTCGGCGGCCTTGACGTGGGCTTCCTGCTTCTCGGCGAACTTCTGCTTGATCTCGGAGATCGTGCCGCCCCAGTTGAGGGGGTTCGGCTCGGCGAGCAGCATCTTGGTGGCGTCGGCCGTGCTGAACTGGACAGGCTCGGGCATCTTCGACTTGGCGCTCTCGGCCGCGTCCACCTGGCTCTGCATCTGGGCGCTGGTGTACTGGGCGGACTGGGCCGCGTTGGTCGACCAGTCCGTGACGCTGCCGAAGTAGGACCGCGCGGACTCCGCCGCCTCGCCCTGCCAGGCGTCCTTGCTCGCCGCGGTCGCGCCGCGCAGGTTGTCCTGGAGGGTGACCAGGGTGGTGCCCACCTGGTTCCACGCGTCGACCTGACCGCGCGCGCTGGCGGGGTCCATGCCCTCGGTGACCATCTGCTGGAGGGCGGAGTGCTCGTAGGACATGTAGTTGGTGCCATCGGGCGTCATGGGGGGACGGGTGTCCTGGATCTGGGCACCGAGCTCACGCCGCTGCTGCTCGAACTGGGTCCGGGAGTCCACCTCCATCTTGACGACGATGGAGGCGGCCTCGACCGCGCGGGACAAGGGATTCGCGGAGGTGGACGTCTGCATCTGGACGTGGGCGTCCGCAGCGTTCTCCTGGCGTATGTCGGTCATGGTGGGGAGGGCGTGGGCGGTGTTCTGCCCGCCCTGCCCCGCTGTGCCCTGGTCGTTCTCCGCCACGTCTACCCCCTGGTGAGCGCTCACAGCCCGTTCCCGAGCAAGCACGGTACCCGTCCGGTGCCGCCCCGTCCCCGGATTCGACGCGCGCCGAAAGCGGAGGGTTCCCGGTTCGTCGCCGGGCCCGCTCCGCAGGCGCTCGAGGTGTCAGCGGCACCGATCGCCCCGCACGGAGAAGATACCTCCGGAACGCGCGCGAAAAAGCCCCCCGCGCGAATCGCGCGGGGGGCTTCCTCCGGAAATCCGGCGGATCAGCCGAAGCGGCCCGAGATGTAGTCCTCGGTGGCCTTCTGGGTGGGGTTCGAGAAGATCTTCTCGGTGTCGTCCACCTCGATCAGCCTGCCGGGCTGGCCGACGCCGAGCAGGTTGAAGAACGCGGTCTGGTCGCTGACGCGCGCCGCCTGCTGCATGTTGTGGGTGACGATCACGATGGTGAAGTCCTTCTTCAGCTCCGTGATCAGGTCCTCGATCGCCAGCGTGGAGATCGGGTCCAGGGCCGAGCAGGGCTCGTCCATCAGCAGCACGTCCGGCTGGACGGCGATGGCGCGCGCGATGCACAGGCGCTGCTGCTGACCGCCCGACAGGCCGCCGCCCGGACGGTCGAGGCGGTCCTTGACCTCGTTCCACAGGTTCGCGCCGCGCAGCGAGCGCTCCGCGACCTCGTCGAGCTGCTTGCGGTTCTTCACGCCCGCCAGGCGCAGGCCCGCCACGACGTTGTCGCGGATGGACATCGTCGGGAACGGGTTGGGGCGCTGGAACACCATGCCGATGGTGCGGCGCACCTGCACCGGGTCGACCGAGGAGGCGTAGATGTCCTCGCCGTCCAGCAGCACCTTGCCCTCGACGCGGGCGCCGGGCGCCACCTCGTGCATCCGGTTCAGCGAGCGGAGCACGGTGGACTTGCCGCAGCCGGACGGGCCGATGAACGCGGTCACGCTGCGCGGCGGAACGGCTAGGGAGACCTCGTTCACGGCGTGGAACTTGCCGTAGTAGAGGTTGAGGTCCTTGACGTCGATGCGCTTGGCCATCAGTGCCCGCTCACTTGGTCTTCGGGGCCAGCCACCGCGAGGCCGCGGTCGCCAGCAGGTTGAACAACGTGATGATCAGGACCAGGGTGATCGCCGCACCCCAGAGCCGGTCGAAGCCCGCGTCCGTCGGGTTGTTGCGCTCCGTGGTCATGAGCAGCGGGAGCGACGCCATCGGCCCGTCGAACAGGTTGTAGTTGATGAACGGCGCGTACGCCGCCAGCACCAGCACCGGGGCGGTCTCGCCCATCACGCGCGCCAGCGCCAGCATGATGCCGGTGAGGATGCCGGAGAGCGCGGTGGGCAGGACGATCTTCACGATGGTCTTCCACTTGGGGATGCCCAGCGCGTAGGAGGCCTCGCGCAGCTCGTCGGGGACGATCTTGAGCATCTCCTCGGTGGTGCGCACGATCACCGGGACCATGAGCAGCACCAGGGCCAGCGACACCGCGAACGCGCTGCGGCCGAAGCCGAACGTGGTGATCCACAGCGAGTAGATGAACAGCGCGGCCACGATGGACGGGACACCGGTGAGGATGTCGACCATGAACGTGGTGGCCTTGGCCAGCCTCGACCGGCCGCCGTACTCGACCAGGTAGACGCCGACGAACATGCCGACCGGGACCGAGATCAGGGCGCAGACCAGGCCCTGGACCAGCGTGCCGTAGATCGCGTGGTAGACGCCGCCGCCCTGCTGCCGGGACAGCAGGCCGGACAGGGACTTCTGCCACCAGTCGGCGTTGAGCACGATCGGGAAGCCGCGCTGGATCACGGTGTAGAGCACCCACACCAGCGGGATGATCGCGACGCCGAACGCCAGCCACACCAGCGCGGTGGCCATGCCGTTCTTGAACTTGCGGACGCCGCTGATGCTCTGGAACGTGGGCGGCTTCGCCAGGCGGTCCAGGTCCGCCGTCTCGGCCATCATTCGTACTCCTTGTGACCTGCGACGATGGACCGGGCGATCGCGTTGACCACGAAGGTCAGCACGAACAGCACCAGGCCCGCGGCGACGTAGGCGCCCGCCGACTTCGGGTCGTTGAACTCGGGCGCGGCCAGCGCGATCTTCGAGGCGAACGTGGCTCCGCCGTCGAACAGGCTCCAGCCGAACGCCTGGGCCGTCGAGCTGAGGATGATCGTCAGCGCGATGGTCTCGCCGAGCGCGCGGCCGAGGCCGAGCATCGAGGCGCTGACGTAACCGGCCTTGCCGAACGGCAGGACGGTGGTCTTGACGACCTCCCACTTGGTCGCGCCGAGCGCGATCGCGCCCTCGACGTGCGCGGGCGGGGTGCGGTCGAAGACCTCGCGGCTGACGGCGGTGATGATCGGCAGGATCATCACGGCGAGGACGATGCCCGCGGTGAAGATCGTGCCGCCCAGCTCGATGGACACGTTGCCCTGCGAGAACAGGAAGATCCAGCCGAGCTTGTCGGTCAGGAACTCGCCGACGGGCGTGAGCACCGGCCCCAGGATGAACAGGCCCCAGAGGCCGAAGATGATCGAGGGGACCGCAGCGAGCAGGTCGATGACGTAGGCGAACGTCCGCGACAGCTTGCGCGGGGCGTACTGGGTGAGGAAGAGGGCGATGCCCAGCGCGATCGGCATGGCGATCGCCAGCGCCACGAGCGAGGCCACCACGGTGACCAGGAGCAGGTCCAGGATGCCGAAGCGCATGTCGCTGACGTCGCCGGTGGACCACTCGCGACTGGTCAGGAAGTTCGCGTTGTTCAGCGCGAGTGACGGGACGGCCTGCATGAGCAGGAACACGCCGATCGCCGCGATGAGCACCACGACGAGGACGCCGGAACCGGTGGCGAGCCCGCTGAAGATCCGGTCACCTGGCCGGACGTGCGCCTTCTTCTCGCCTTCCGAGGTGGGGGGAATCGGAGCCTCCGGGGCTGGTCGAGCGGCCGGGACGCCCCCGCGGGGCCCCCGCCGGGGGCCCGGGGCCCCCGGGGGCGGCGCCCCCCGGCGGGCGGTGAAACCCGGCAAAAAGCCGCCACC
>NZ_JBQGCX010000183.1:0-1798 GCF_052038725.1 Actinosynnema sp. | reverse complement strand
GCCGACGAGGCCGAGCGCGAGCAGCGGGCCAGGATCGCCTCGGCCATCGGCGAGGAGCGCGCCCGCATGGCCCGCGAGCTGCACGACGTGGCCGCGCACCACCTGTCCGGCATGGTCGTGCAGGCCTCGGCCGTGGAGCGGCTGATCGACCGCGACCCGGCCGCCGCCAAGGAGGGCGTGGTGTGGCTGCGCGGGCAGGGCAGGGAGACGCTGGACAACCTGCGGGCGGTCGTGGGCGTGCTGCGCGGCGGCGCGGACGGCGAGGACGCGCCCGTGCCGGGCCTGGAGGCGCTGGACGGGCTGGTGCGCACCGCCACCGACCTGGGCGCGCGGGTCGAGCTGGTGCGGGAGGGCCCGGAGCGGCCGGTGCCGCCGATCGCGGACATCGCGCTGTACCGGGTGGTGCAGGAGTCGCTGTCCAACGCCCGCCAGCACGCGCCCGGCGCGCCCGTCCGGATCAGCCTGCGCTACCTGCCCAGGAAGGTCGAGCTGGAGGTGGTCAACGACCGGCCCCGGCAGCCGGGCGGCGGACCGGGCAGCGGGGTCGGGCTGATCGGGATGCGCGAGCGCGCGCAGCTGATCGGGGCCGCGTTCACCGCCGCGCCGACGGCGGCGGGCGGCTGGTGTGTCATGGTGGGCCTCCCGACCTGACCCCGAAGGTGGAGGCCCTCCCCGTGATCTCCGTGGTGCTCGTCGACGACCAGGCGGTCGTGCGCGCCGGTTTCCGCGTCATCCTCGACAGCGAGGACGACCTGCGCGTGGTCGGCGAGGCCGCCGACGGGGCCTGCGCCGTCGACCTGGTGGCCAGGCTCAAGCCGGACGTGGTCTGCATGGACGTGCGGATGCCCGGCGGCGACGGCCTCACCGCCACCCGCCGCATCACCACCACCCTGGCCGACCCGCCGCCGGTGCTCGTGGTCACCACGTTCGACCTGGACGAGTACGTGTTCGGCGCGCTGGAGGCGGGCGCCAGCGGGTTCGTCCTCAAGGACTGCGACCCCGAGGACCTGGTCTCCGCGATCCGCAAGCTCGCCGCGGGCCACGGCCTGCTGGACCAGGCGGTGACCCGCCGGGTGATCGGCGAGTTCGCCCGCCGCGCCCCGGCGCCCGCCGTCGACCCGGCGGTCGAGGAGCTGCTGACCGCGCGGGAGAGGGAGGTCGTGGTGCTGCTGGCCGAGGGCAGGTCGAACGCGGAGATCGCCGAGGCGCTGTTCATCGAGCCCAGCACGGTCAAGTCGCACCTGGGGCGGGCCATGACCAAGATCGGCGCGCGGGACCGGTTGCAGACCGTGGTCTGGGCCTACCAGAACGGCCTCGCCGCGCGCTGACGGCCGCGCCCGCCGCCCCGCGGACCCCGCTCGGCCGGGCGGCGGGCGGATCAGACCACTTCCGCGGCGGTTCCGCACGACGACCGGACGCGCACCACCCTGCCGCCCGACAGCGCTTGCCGCCGATCGAGTGGCGCGCCGGGCGTGCGCGCTGTGCGTGTTGCTCCACAGCGGAGCGTGACGGTAGCGTCCTCAGCGTTCGCCGACAACACGAACCGGCCGCAGCGCCCCGCTCGAGAAAACGGGTGGCGCGCACGCGGCGCTCCCTCAGGTCGTGCCCGCACACGACCCTCTCCCGAGCACTCCCCGCGCAGGTGTCGGCAACCGCGCGCGGGTCGGCGCTCCGCCCCCCACCGCTCCTCGCAGCGCTCCGGCGTTCCCGCACGGCGGGACCGCGCCGCGATCGGCGCTGCCCTCCTGCCGACGGGAACGAGCCATGACGACGAACCTCACCGCGACGGTCACCGCCA
>NZ_JBQGCX010000182.1:0-2566 GCF_052038725.1 Actinosynnema sp. | reverse complement strand
GTGGCGGCGGCGACGCTGCCCGGCGTGGCGGGCCTGGTGGTGGCCGCGCTGGCGATCTGCGCGGGCACCGGCCTGGCGACGCCGATCGGGTTCGCCCACCTGGCCTCGCACACCCCGCAGGAACGGGTCGGGCAGACCATGGGCGCGGCCGAGGTCGGGCGCGAGCTGGGCGACGCGGGCGGCCCGCTGCTGGTCGGGGCGATCGCGACGGTGAGCACCCTGGGCTTCGGCCTGCTCGGGCTGGCGGCGGTGCTGGTGGTGATCGCGCTGCTGGTGGCACGCGGCACGGCGACCCGATAGCCCGGTGACCCCGGCCCGCCGGGGGGAACCTCGGCGGGCCGGACATGGGGAGCCAGGCTTGGCGGGGCCAGGGCCCAGCGCTGTCCGGCCCCAGCGCTGTCGGGCCCCAGCGCTGTTTGGCCCCGGCGGAGCCTGGGCTTGGCGGAGTCCGGGCTTGGCGGAGGCGAGGCCCGGTGGGGACAGGCCCTGGCACCGGTCCGACCCGGCGCTGTCCGGCCCGGCGCTGTCCAAGCGGGCTGTACTGTCGCGCCCAGTACCCCGACCGGTGGGAGGCCCCGGTGCGGCTCGACGCGAAGACCACCCGCCCCACCGGCCGCGCGGCGCTGTTCACGATCGCGGCGGTGGGCGCGGTCGCGGACCTGGCGGCCAAGGTCCTGGCCGAGCGGAACCTGGTCGACGGCCCGGTCGACCTCGGCCCGCTCCAGCTGCGCCTGCTCCACAACGAGGGCGTGGCGTTCAGCCTCGGCTCCTCGCTGCCCGCGGGGGTCGTGACGGCGGTGACGGCGCTGATCACCCTCGGGGTGGCCCTGCACGCCCACCGCACCGCACCGAGCACCCCGCGCTGGGGCCGGGTCGCCCTGGCGCTGGTGCTGGGCGGCGCGGTCGGGAACCTGGTGGACCGGGCGTTCGACGGCGCGGTCACCGACTACTTCCACACCGGCTGGTTCGCGACGTTCAACGTGGCCGACGTGCTGATCAGCGCGGGCGCGGTCCTGCTGGTCCTGGTCACGCTGCTCACCCCGGAGCCGGAGCCCGCACCGGTCCCGCAGGAGCCCGCCGGGCGCTAGCGCCCCCCGCTCAGACCACGCAGAACTCGTTCCCCTCCGGGTCCTGGAGCACCACGCCGTAGTGCCCCGCGCCCGGCTCGTCCACGACCCGCAGCACCCCGGCCCCCGCCTCGACCAGCCGCTCCACCTTCGCCCTCACCCGCTCGACCCGCACCTCCAGCGGCACCCCGCGCCCACCGCCCACCTTCAGGTCCAGGTGCACCCGGTTCTTCCCGGCCTTGGCCTCGGGCACCTGCTGGAACCACACCCGAGGCCCCACCCCAGCCGGGTCGACGACGGACTCCGGCGTCTCCCCCGCCCCGTCCGCGAACTCCTCCTCCGGCACCCCCGTCGCCACCCAGTGCTCGCGCCAGGTGGCGTGCCCGCCGGGCGGCGGCTCGGGCACGTACCCGAGGGCCTCGGCCCAGAACGCCACCAGCCGCCGCGGGTCGGCGCAGTCGATCGTCACCTGCAAGGTCGTCTCCACCCCGACAGCCTGCCGCAGGGGTCCGACACCCGCGCCCGCGTCACACCCGCCCGAGCACCGCCCCGACCACCGCGCGCGCCTCCGGCCCCGGCCCGATCCCCAGCTCGGCGTCGAGCACCCGCTCCAGCCGCCGGTACACCTCCACCGCCCCCGCCCGGTCCCCCAGCAGCGCCCGCACCCGCATCAGCGCGACGTGCGCCGACTCGCGCGCCGGGTTAGCCGCCGCCTGCGCGGCCAGCAGGTCGGCCGCCTCCTCGCGCGCCCCCAGCTCCACCTTCGCCGCCGCCAGGTGCTCCACCACCGCCAGCCTGCGCTCGCGCCACAGCCCCGCCACCGCCACCGAGGGCTCCGAGGGCACCAGCCCCACCAGCCCCTCCACCGGCCACCCCGCCAGCGCCGCGCCCAGCTCCGCGTCGGCCGCCTCGGCGTCCCCGCGCCGCAGCGCCGCCACGCCCTCGCGCGCGTGCTCGGCCACGCGCAGCGCGTCGACCGACCCCGGCCGCACGTCCAGCCGGTACCCGTGCCCGACGTGCACCAGCAGCCCGCCCAGCCCCAGGCCCACGTCGTCCAGGCAGCGGCGCAGCCTGCTCGCGTACAGCTGGAGGTTCTTCCCCGCGCTGCGCGGCGGCTCCTGCTCCCACAGGGTGTCGAGCAACCGCCCGGTGGACACGGCCGCGCCCGCGTCCAGCGCCAGCGCGACGAGCAGCGTGCGCGCCTTCACCCCGCGGGGCACCACGCCGCGCGCGTGAGGGCCGCTCAGCTCCTGCCCGCCGAACAGCCGGATCGTCACGCCCTGCTGCGCACGCGCCACCGCACGGACCGCCATCCCCGCTCCTCCACCGCCCCTGGTCCCGCTCTCCCGCCAGCACACCCAGTTATGTCCTACCCGGAGTCACCGGTCGTTCTCGCCGGAGCCCATAGGGGAGGTCGATCACGGCGCATACCGGACGTATACCGCGACGTGGGAGCGTGCGCCCCGAGCCCCGGTGGCCGGACCGGCGCGCGCTGAGCA
>NZ_JBQGCX010000181.1:0-1521 GCF_052038725.1 Actinosynnema sp. | reverse complement strand
ACCGTGCTGTCCCGCGCCTACGGCATGGCGGACGAGGAGCTCGGGATCGGCAATCACCTGGGGACCGCGTTCAACCTCAGCTCGGCCAGCCAGCCGTTCCTGGCCGTGGCCGTCCTGCAGCTCGTGCAGGCGGGCGCGGTCGGGTTGGCCGACCCGGTGGGCGCCCACCTGACCGGGTTCCCCGCTGACCTCGCCGAGCGGGTGACCGTGCACCACCTCCTCACCGGCACCGGTGGCCTGGACGCCCCGGCGCCGGACTGGCAGCGGGTCTTCCACAGCCGTGACGAGGTGCGCGAGCAGCACCGGCTGTGGACGCACCAGGCCCGGCTGGTGGCCGCCCCCGGTTCGGCCGACCAGGGGCACACGCCCGGTGGCGGGGTCGGGTTGGCCATCGCGGCGCGGATCGTGGAGGCCGTCGCCGGGACGACGTTCTGGGACTACGTGCACGAGCACGTCTTCACGCGCGCGGGCATGACCGGTTCGGGGTTCTATACCCGGACGCAGTGGCTCTCCGACGCCCGCATCGCGCACCCGTACGCGAGGCAGGCGGGCGGGGGCCGGGTGGACGTCGCGCGCCACCTCGACCGGGGCAGCACCGCAGGGCCGATCGAAGGCCGGAACCCGGCGCGCGCGTTCATCGGCCACTCCTCCGGCGACGCCTTCGCCACCGCGCCCGACCTGGTCCGCTTCGCGCACGCGCTGCGCGACGGCACGCTCCTGTCCAGGCCCTACGCCGAACTGCTGACCGGCCCCAAGCTGCCCAGCCGCAACCCCAGGTCGTTCACGGGCTACACCGGCCCGCTCCACCTCCTCAACGGTGACCAGTGGACGTTCGGTCGTGGAGGCGGCAACGCGGGCTGCGGGGCCGACTGGACGGTCTACCCGGACACCGGCTGGACCGGGGTCCTGCTCAGCAACTACGACGACTTCCCGATGGTGGAGATCCTCCAGTTACAGGAGCAGGTCATCACCGGCCAGGACGGCACCCCGCCCGGAGGTGGCTGACCCCGCCGGGGTGAGACCGGCGAGGTCTGCGCTGGTCAGCGCGGTGTAGTCGCGGCGTGGAGGGCTTCCGGCAGGACTGGATCTGCGAACGACCTGGCCGACGAGAACCACCACCGAGTGCCGGGCCGCCGGGCGCTGGGAACGCCGGGGCGACGGCCTGCGCCCCGGCGTTCCCGGCCCGGCCGGGGCCGGACCCCGACCGGTTCGAGGGGGAGGCGCCCGCCGTCCCGCACGAGTAGCTCCAGCAGGGCGGCCGGATGCCGGTCTGCGGCGACGGGGCCGTGGAGGCGCGGGCAGCCGAGGGCGTCGCGTTCGGTTCGGAGCGGCTGGTGGACCTGACCAGTCGCCACGAGCACGCCAGGCCAGCAGCAACTAGGCCAGCACCGACCAGACCAGCACCGACCAGGCCAGGACGCTCCCATGCCGTGACGACCGCCTGATCCCGCCCCCGCCGCGTGCGAGGATCGCGCCCGTGGAACCCGACTCGCTCGCGCGGTTGCGGACCGTCCTGGCCGC
>NZ_JBQGCX010000180.1:0-3096 GCF_052038725.1 Actinosynnema sp. | reverse complement strand
ACGCGCTCTCCTCATGCCCCGCCGTGGACGGTGAGGTGAGCCTAACCGAACTTGCCCGGCGTCGTGACCAGCGGGTTCCCCCGGACGACCCCGACAAGTCGCGGGGGTTTTCCCTGGGTGATCGGTCGCGCACCCGCAGTGGGAACCGCAGGGCAAACCACCCGGCAACCCAAGATCGAAGCGCGACGCACGTCTCATTTGGGTATTGCCCGTTGACTCCGGAGAACTTTGTCAAAACAAGCCGACGGGGTGCCGTATCATTCATCCGGCGCCCCTTCGCGGGTCAGTGGAATTGCCGTGGCGAGCGCCACTCAATCCTCACCCCTGCTGGTGGTAGGCCTCCAGCACCTCGGCCGGGATGCGACCGCGGTCGGAGACCTTCATGCCCTGCTTGCGGGCCCACTCCCGAATCGCCTGGTTCTGCTCGCGGTCCGCCGAGGCGGGTCGGGCGGCGGCCTTCACGCCTGCCGGGCGGCCGGGGCCGCGCTTGCGACCACCGGTCTTGCGGGCGGCGGTGGTGAACGCGCCGAGCGCGGAGCGCAGCTTGCCCGCATTCACCGAAGAAAGGTCGATCTGGTAAGCCACACCGTCCAGGCCGAAGTCGACCGTCTCCTCGGCGACACCGCCGTCCAGGTCATCGACCAGGGTCACGGTGACCTTCTGCGCCATGCGTATCCTCCTGGGACTCGAATGCGCGGCGTGCTCCCCGACCGCGACCAAAAAACATGTGCGCCAGCAGGTTAGCGCACAAGTCGAGGAATGCGCCGCACGGAGTCCTAGAAGTTACTCATTCCGGGCGCACGAGGGGGAACAGGATCGTCTCCCGGATACCGAGGCCCGTGATGGCCATCAGCAGGCGGTCGATGCCCATTCCCACACCACCGCTCGGTGGCATTCCGTACTCCAGCGATCGCAGAAAGTCTTCGTCGACCGGCATCGCTTCCACGTCACCGCTCGCGCCCAGCCTGGCCTGCGCTTCCAACCGCTCCCGCTCGACCACCGGGTCGACCAGTTCGGAGTATCCGGTCGCCAACTCGAAACCGCGCACGTAGAGGTCCCACTTTTCCGCCACACCGGGGGTGCTGCGGTGCTGGCGGGTCAGCGGCGAGGTCTCGACCGGGAAATCCCGGACGAACGTGGGCGCGTGCAGGTGGTCGCCCACCAGGTGCTCCCACAGCTCCTCCACGAGCTTGCCGTGGCCGAGCTTCGGGTCGGTCTCCAGACCCACCTTCCCCGCGAGCGCGCGCAGGTCGTCGACGCTGGTCTCGGGCGTGACCTCGACGCCTGCGGCCTCGGACAGCGAGCCGTACATGGTCAGCGTGGTCCACTCGCCGCCCAGGTCGTACTCGGTGCCGTCGACCAGGGTGACCACGTGCGAACCGGCGACGGCCATGGCCGCCTCCTGGATCAGCTCCCTGGTCATCACCGCGTTCGTGTCGTACGTCGCGTACGCCTCGTAGTACTCCAGCATCGAGAACTCCGGCGAGTGCGAGGAGTCGATGCCCTCGTTGCGGAAGTTCCGGTTGATCTCGAAGACCTTCTCGATACCGCCGACCACGCACCTCTTCAGGTACAACTCCGGCGCGATGCGCAGGAACAGGTCGATGTCCAGCGCGTTCGAGCGGGTCACGAACGGCCGCGCCGCCGCACCCCCCTGCAAGGTCTGCAACATCGGGGTCTCGACTTCGGTGAAACCCCTGCGGTGGAACGACTCGCGCAGAGAGCGCACCAGCTTGGCGCGGTTGCGCACGGTGTCGCGCGCCTGTTCCCGCAGGATCAGGTCGACGTACCGCTGCCGAATGCGGGTTTCCTCCGCGAGTTCCTTGTGGGCGACCGGCAACGGGCGCAGCGCCTTCGCCGTGATGGCCCACTCGTCCGCCATCACGGACAGTTCCCCGCGCCGGGAGGTGATCACTTCTCCGCGCACGAAAACGTGGTCGCCGAGGTCGACGTCGCTCTTCCAGTCGGCGAGCGCCTGCTCGCCGACCTTGTTCAGGCTCAGCATGGCCTGGAGCTCGGTGCCGTCGCCCTCGCGCAGGGTCGCGAAGGCGAGCTTGCCGGTGTTCCGGATGAACATGACGCGGCCGGTCACGCCGACCACCTCGCCGGTGCTGGTGTCGGGCTCCAGCCCGGTGTGCGCCTCGCGCACCTCGCGCAGCGAGTGCGTGCGGGCGACTTCGACCGGGTACGGGTCGACTCCGCGCTCCAGCAGCCGCGCCCGCTTCTCCCTGCGGACCCTGAGCTGCTCGGGAAGGTCGTCGTCGCTGGTCGGGGAACCGTTCTGCGGCTGCTCACTCACACCGGGAAGGGTACGGAAAGGGCTATCGGGGAATCGAACCGGTTCTCACTAGGGTGTGGGTGGTGACGAGCGCAGAAGACCACGCGGACCTGTGGGCTCGCCGGGCCGCGTCTTTCGGGGCTCAAGCGTCCGCCTACGCGGAGCACCGGCCCGACTACCCGGCCGAGGCGATCAAGTGGTGCCTGGACCCCCTGGAGAGCTCGCCGCTGCGCGTGCTGGACCTGGCGGCGGGCACGGGGAAGCTGACCGAGGGCGTGGTGGCGCTGGGCCACCACGTGACGGCGGTCGAGCCCGACGAGCAGATGCTGTCGGAGCTGGTCAGGCGCAACGGGGGCGTGCGGGCCCTGCCGGGCACGGCGGAGCGCATCCCGGTGCCGGGCGGGACGGTCGACGCGGTCGTGGTGGGGCAGGCGTTCCACTGGTTCGACCAGGCGCGGGCGCTGGCGGAGATCGCCCGCGTGCTGCGGCCGGGCGGGGTGCTGGCGGCGCTGTGGACCGGGGACGACCACAGCGTGCCGTGGGTGGCCGACTACCTGGCCGCCGTGTGGGGCGCGGACGGCGACCCGCACAAGATCAGCTCGGCGGGCGCGCCCGCCGAGATCATGCCCCGGCACGAGATGTTCCACGAGCAGGAGACCGCGCGGTTCGCGCCCCGGCAGCGCAGGACCCCCGAGTCGCTCGTGGCGCCGCGGCGGCCGCCCGCCCGGGTGGCGCCCCAGCCCCAGGCCGAGCGGCGGGCCCTGGTGGCCCACGCGCAGGCCATCCAGCGCTCCCCGGAGGCGACCCGGGACGCGTTC
>NZ_JBQGCX010000179.1:0-1706 GCF_052038725.1 Actinosynnema sp. | reverse complement strand
CGCGCAGGTGGTGAGCAGCACGATGCCCACCTGCAGCACGAGCAGGGAGACACCCAGGGGGACCGAACGGCGGCGCATGTTGGGCATTCTGAACCAAGGGGTGTGATCGACGCCACGACCTAAACGAACAATACGGCCCTTACGACCAATGTCTTACCGACCTGCTCCCGTCCCCCTACGTTCCCCGGAACCGGAGCACCGTCGCTCCGGGGAGCAACAGCGGAGGCGCGACATGTCGAGAAAGCACACCCGCATCGCCGCGGCGGTCATCGCCGCGGGCGTGGCGCTGGCGGGCTGCGGCGCTGGCGGCGGCGGTGGGGGCGGCAAGGCCGCCGGGTCCGTGAACCGCCTGGAGATCATGGCCCCCGCCGACCCCGGCGGCGGCTGGGACCAGACCGCGCGGTCCATGCAGGCCAGCATCACCGGCGCGGACCTGGTCAAGACCGTGCAGGTCAGCAACGTGGGCGGCGCGGGCGGCACGGTCGGGCTCAAGAAGCTCGCCAACGAGAGGTCCGAGACGTTCCTGATGGTCACCGGCCTGGTCATGGTCGGCGCGGTCGAGACCAACGGCTCCGACGTGCGCATGGAGGACACCACCCCGATCGCCCGCCTCACCGCCGAGGACGAGGTCGTGGTCGTGCCCGCCGACTCGCCGTTCAAGACCGTGGCCGACCTGCTCGCCGCGGTGAAGGAGAAGGGCACCGGCGTCCGCTTCACCGGCGGTTCGGCGGGCGGCACCGACCACATCCTCGCCGCCATGCTGATCAAGTCCGCCGGGCTCACCCCGGACAAGCTCAACTACGTCCCCTACTCCGGCGGCGGCGAGTCCCTGGCCGCGCTGCTGGGCAACCAGGTCGACGTCGGCATCTCCGGCGTCGGCGAGTACCGGGAGCAGGTCAAGGCGGGCAAGCTGCGCGCGCTGGCCACCTCCGGCTCCAAGGTCCACGAGGACCTGAAGGCGCCCACGCTCGCCGAGCAGGGCGTCGAGCTGATCAACTGGCGCGGCGTCGTGGCGCCCAAGGACCTCGCGCCCGAGGCCAAGGACAAGCTGGTCAAGCTGGTCACCGACATGCGCGCCAGCCAGCAGTGGAAGGACGAGGTCGCCAAGAAGGGCTGGACCGACACGTTCCTGAGCGGCACCGAGTTCGAGGTCTTCCTCAAGGAGGAGATCAGCCGGGTGCAGCCGATCCTCACCGAGCTCGGCCTGGTGAAGAAGTGATCTCCGCCCGCATCGAGGAGTACGTCTTCGGCGCCCTGGTCGCGGCGCTCGGCGTGTTCACCCTCGTCGACGCGACCACGATCGCCGCGCGCGGCGTCGCAGGCTCGGTCGGGCCAAGGGCGTTCCCCTACGCGGTGGGCGCGCTGCTCATCGCCACCGGGATCGCCGCGGTGGTCGCCACCGCGCGCGGCAAGCTCGGCGAGGCCGAGGACGGCGAGGACGTGGACGCCGGGGTGCGCACCGACTGGCTGACCGTGGTCAAGCTGGTCGCCATCCTGGTGGCCCACCTGGTGCTGATCGAGCCGGCCGGGTGGCCGGTCGCGGCGGCGCTGCTGTTCGCCGGGGCGGCGTGGACGCTCGGCGCCACCTGGTGGAAGGCGCTGGGGCTGGCCGTGGTGCTGGCGCTGGTCGTGCAGGTCGTGTTCGCCTCCGGTCTGGGCCTGTCGCTGCCCGCCGGGATCCTGGAGGGGGTGCCGTTCATCGATGG
>NZ_JBQGCX010000178.1:0-1771 GCF_052038725.1 Actinosynnema sp. | reverse complement strand
GCCGAACCACGCGACGATGCGCGTGCTGTCCGGCCGGAAGCCCGTCGCGCCCTGCCCGATCTGGTGGAGCGCGTTGATCGCGGACTCGGGGGTGTCCCCGCCGCCGGACGCGCTCCACCGGCCGATGCCCGCGCGCACCGCGTCCCGGTCGGCGGTCAGCGCCTGGTCGACGCGGAACGCGAACGCGTCCCCGGTGTCCCGGTACTCGGCCACCGCGAACTGCGCGGCGGGCTGCGCGGCCAGCACCTGCCCGGTGACCGCGTCGGCGTTGGAGCGCACGCTCGCGATCGCCGCGCCCATGCTGCCTGTGGTGTCGGCGAGCAGCACCAGGTCCGGCTTCGGCGGCACGGCCGGGGTGGTGACCTTCTTCGCGACCTGGGCGCTCTGGCCGGGGCCGAGCACCACCTCGACCTCGGCGGGGACGACCTGCGCGGAGGCCGGGGCCGCGACGCCGAGGACGGTCGTCGTCGAGGCCAGCACGGCTAACGCGAGAACCGCCGCCCTGCGGACGGGACCGCGCTTCGGAAAACCGAAGGAAAAGCGCGGCGGGGATCCGGAGGAGGATCTGGCGATCGGCATGGGAGAAGCCTTCCGGGAGCACTGCTCGACAAAGTGCGGGAACCAGCGGAGGAATCATCGGGGCGGTGCGGAAAACGGTCAATTACCTGGTGGTATGACCCTTTTTCGGGGAGGATCACCTGGGGTTGGGCATGCCACTCCGCGGAGTGGCCAGCACCTGTTAATGCGGTCACGTTCGGCCTACGCCAGGCGGGGTTTCGCACCGCCTGGCAATTTTCCGGGCTACCCCGCTGGGGTGACGCCGTTCAGTGGGAAAGCGGGGGAGAAGTGATTGCTCCGAATGCACCGGAGTGGAGTGCCGGACCCGATCCGGCGCACGAGCGCACGCCGGGGCGCCCGTGGTGGCGCTCGCCGCTGGTCGTGGTTCCGGGGCTGCTCGTGCTGCTCGGCTCGGTGGTGGCCGTCTGGCCCGAGCTGACCGAGGACGACCGCTACGCCTCCTGGCAGGCGTCCGGCCGGGACACCACGCCGTACGTCAGGAGCATCGGCGCGTGGACCGCCGGGGTGGACGTGGTCGCGGTCCGCGACACCCACGCCGTGGCGCGCGCCCGCCAGGGCGGCGGGAAGCACTGGGAGGTCGCCCCGCCCGCAGGCCGGTTCTGCGCCGGTCCGGCGCAGTTCACCGAGGGCTGGCTGGCCCTGGCCTACGGCGTCTCGGGCGCGTGCGACCACATGATGCTCGTCTACCTGCCCACCGGGCAGGTCCGCTGGCAGCGCCCGCTGGACGTCCCCGGAGCCGCCGGATCAGGGGCGGGCGGGGTGGTTCAGGTCGTCGGCGACCTCGTGCTCGCCGCCAGGGGCGGCGGCGTCGCGGCCTTCGCGGTCGACACCGGTGAGCGGAAGTGGGGCCGGACCCTGGTCCGCGCCTCGGACGGCGCCGACCGCTGCGCCGCCGACGACCTCGCCCCCGACCAGGGCGAGTCGCTGCTCCTCCTGCGCTGCCCCGGCGTGGACCACGCGGTCACCGCGCAGCGGTTCCGCCCGAGCACCGGCGAGGTGCTGGCCGAGCACGACCTGCCGGGGTCGGACCTGCCCGACGTCGAGGCGGACATCGTGTCCTCGGGGGCCGCCCCGACCGTCGTCCACGTCGGGAACCGGGACAGCGGGAGCTACCGGTTCCTGAACGAGTCGCTCGTCCAGACGCAGGAGGTCCCCAGCGGCCACGGCGGCCTGTCCGCCCCGGACGGGCCCG
>NZ_JBQGCX010000177.1:0-2096 GCF_052038725.1 Actinosynnema sp. | reverse complement strand
GTGGTGTGGCGAGCCACGTGCTGGAGCGCGCCCTCGAAGCCCAGACCGGCCTCGACGGCGATCGACAGCTGGTCGAGCATGTCGGGGAGCGCGCGCTGGATCTGGTCGCGCCTCTTGATGCCGGTGTTGTAGAGCAGGATGTCCGGGAGGAAGAACGCGAACGGGGGGACCAGGACCACCGCGGCGAGGGTGCGGAGGCCGAGCGGAGTCATGGAGGTGGCCACCAGCAGACTCACCACGAGGCCCGCTGCGAGCAGGACCACCTTGGTCGCCAGGATGCGGTCCAGCGGCCACGCGGCGGGTCGACCTGCGCGGGAGTGCGACCGGTCCAGCACCTGCAGCAGGCCTGAGGGCGTCAGCCTCCGGCCGATCCGGGCGAGCGCTCCGGAGGAGTCCGCGGTCGTGCGCCCGACCCCGGGCACGGCGAGGCCGGAACCGCGCTCGAGGTTGCGCAGCGCGCGGGCGCGGGTCGAGTCTCCGGGCGCGACCGACCACACCAGCAGCGGCAGGGCGGCCGCGATGGTGAGGCCCGAGATCCACGGGAGCAGGGAGGCGTCCATCAGAACCTCACCTCGACCGTCTTGCGGAGCCACACCGCGCCGGCGGCCATCAGCACGACGGCCCCGGCGATCATGAGGATGCCGAGCGGTTCCTGCGTGAGCACGACCAGGTAGGTCGGGTTGAGGAAGATCATGGCCAGCCCCACGGCGAACGGGAGGGCGACCAGCACCCAGGCGGACAGACGCCCCTCGGCGCTCAACGCGCGGACCTGGCGCTTGATGCGGCCACGATCCCGGATGGTCACCCCGATCGTGTCCAGGATGTGCCCGAGGTTGCCCCCGACCTGGCGGTGGATGGCGATCGCCTGGGCGACCCAGCGGAAGTCGTCGCTGTCCATCCGGTCGGCCGTCTCCCCCACCGCCTCGGCCAGGTCACGCCCAAGCCGCACCTGGTTGACCGCCCGCGCGATCTCGGTCTTGGCCGGGTCGTCCAGCTCGCGGGCCACCGTGTCCAGCGCCTGCAGCAGGCTGTGCCCCGCCCGGACGTTCGAGGCCAGCAGGGCGAGGATGTCGTCCAGGTCGTCCCCGAAGGCCCGCTTGCGCCTCTCGGACCGGACGTACACCGCGGCCACGATCACGACCACGGCGAGGACCGTCAGCGCGAGACCCACCCACGGGCCCGCGAGGAGATAGCCCGGGCCGAAGGCCGCGACGGCGAAGCCGACCACGAGCACGACGAACTCCGCCGGCTCCCGCCGGACGCCGGCGCGGTCCAGCACGTTCGCGAGCCGGCGGTCGCGCCCGCCGCTCAGCACGGACCTGCTCACGGCGGCGGTGACCGTCGTCGTGGCACGCCCCGAGAACGAGGCTGTCTCAGGGGCGCCCAGGCGCCGCCGGTGGAGGGGAACCGCGTTCGACGGGGCGAGCGCGATCCAGCTGAGCAGCATGAGCCCGATCGCCAGGGCGGCCGCGCCCAGCCACACCGCGGTGGCGGTCGTCACGGCCGCCTGCCCGAGCTGCTCGTGAACGCATCCTCGCCGAACAGCCCGGGAGGCAGCGGGACGCCGAGATCGGCGAAACGGTCGGTGAACTGGGGACGGATCCCGGTGGGGACCGTGGTGCCGAGGAACCGGCCGTCGGCGTCCACCCCCGCCGCGTAGTCGAACTCGAAGACGTGCTGGAGCGTCACGACGTCGCCCTCCATGCCCTGCACCTCGGTCACGTGGGTCACCCTCCTCGTGCCGTCGCGCAGCCGTGTGAGCTGCACGATGAGGTGGACCGCCGAGGAGATCTGCTCCCGGATCGCCCGCAGGGGCAGGTCCATCCCCGCCATGAGCACCATCGTCTCCAGGCGGGCCACCGCGTCACGCGGGGAGTTGGCGTGCAGCGTCGAGAGCGAGCCGTCGTGGCCCGTGTTCATGGCCTGGAGCATGTCGAGGCTCTCACCGCCCCGGACCTCGCCCACGATGATGCGGTCCGGGCGCATGCGCAGGGAGTTGCGCACGAGGTCGCGGATCGTGATCTCGCCCTGGCCCTCGATGTTGGCCGGGCGGGCCTCGAGGCGCACGATGTGGTCCTGCTGCAGCTGCAGCTCCA
>NZ_JBQGCX010000176.1:0-2650 GCF_052038725.1 Actinosynnema sp. | reverse complement strand
ATGGTCGGCACGCAGCTCGTCTGGTCGAGCCGGTAGCTGTAGGGCACGGTGACCGAGGTGGTGGACTGCGGGTTCGGCCCCGCCGGGTTGGTCTCGTCGTCCGGGGTGGACCAGGTGACGTTGTCGAACGTGTTCCCGCTGACCTGCCAGTAGCCTGCCTCGTCGGTGTAGAAGGTGCCGAGGGCGTCGCGGGAGTTCTTGAAGTAGTTGTTCTCGACCTTGGCCTTCGCGCCCGCGCGCGAGTTGATGCCGGACTCGTTCAGGCTCACGTAGTTGTTGTTGTACATGTGCGCCGTGCCGCCGCGCAGCAGCGGGGTCCGGGAGTCGATGTTCTGGTACAGGTTGTGGTGGTAGGTGATGAAGCTGTTCGAGCGGTCGCTCTCGCTGGAACCGACCAGACCGCCGCGACCGGAATTGCGCAGGGTGCTGTAGGACAGGGTCACGTACTGGGTGTTGTCCTTCATGTCGAAAAGCCCGTCGTACCCCGCCGACTCGCCGCCCGAGGCGATCAGGTTGACGTGGTCGACCCACACGTTGCGCACGTCCCGCTCCATGCCGATGGCGTCGCCGCCGTTGGACGTGGGCGATCCGGACTTCTTGACGTTCTGGATCGTCACGTTCCGGATGATGATGTTGCGGGATTCGCGGATGTGGATGCCGATCTGGTCGAACACCGCGCCGGAGCCGACGCCGATGATCGTGACGTTGCTGATCTTCTTGAGCTCGACGACCCCGGCGGCGGTGTCGCAGCTGCCGGAGACCTTGCTGGTGTTGCCGTGGTTGATGGTCCCCTGCACCTCGATGGTGATGGGGGTGCTCGTGCTGGCCCGGCCGCACAGCGCCTGGTGGATCTGGGTGCCCGTGGTGGCCCGGACCACCGCCCCGCCCTGGCCGCCGGTGGTGCCGCCGTTGGCGGAGGCGTACCCGGTCGCGGCGCCCGCGGCGGAGGCCGACCCGGTGGTGAGGGCGGCGCCCGCGGTGGTCGAGACGAGCAGCGCGGCCACGACCGCGGGGATTCGCCGGACGGCTGATCGCTTCATTCCATCTCCTGCGTCGTCGAAGGATGGGGTGGTTCAGCGGCGATCGACCGGGGGGCGGCGTCGCCCCGGTTTCGGGAAGAATCAGTCGACACGTGTCGGAAAGCGCTTGCCCCGAAGCTAGAGGCGGGTCTTGACCGTGTCAATCCGGGACGGCGTTCATTCACGAATGCGGACAGCGGGGGCGGGGAAAGGTTTTCGGGGGCGGTCACGCACCTGAACGACGTGTTCCGGTACGTGAACTCGGAACGGCGGTGGCGGCGGCGGAAAACAACTTCCCCCGACACGGCGGGACCGCGCCGGCGGGGGTGCCGACGCGGTCCCGGTCTTGTGGTGGCTCGGGTCAGGTGGTGGTGCAGGCCGCCCCGTTGAGGGTGAACGCGTTCGGCTTCCCGGAGTCGCCGGTGTGGGTGGCCTGGAGGCCGATCGTGGTGGACGCGCCGGGCGCCAGGGCTCCGTTGTAGGAGGCGTTGGTGGCGGTCACGTCACCGCCGGACGAGCTGAACGTGGCGTTCCAGCCGGACGTCACGCGCTGCCCGGACGGCAGGGTGAACGCGAGGGTCCAGCCGTCCACCGCGCCGCTGCCGGTGTTGGTGATCGTGATGCTCGCGGTGAGGCCGGTGTTCCAGGCGTTCACCGAGTACCCGACCCGGCAGGCGCCGCTCGGGTTCGGGGGCGTGGTCGTGGTGGTGGTGGTGGTCGTGGTGGTCGTGGTCGTGGTGGTCGTCGTGGTCGGGCCGGGGCCGGGGTTGTTCAGGCCGAAGAACTCGATCACGCGCTGCCCCATCCCCGACGCCATCAGGTTGTGCCCGACGCCCTGCAGCGAGATGGCCTCCACCTTGTCGCCGTAGCGGGTGCGGGTCCAGTTCGGCTGCGGGTAGTCGGTGGCGGTGGGGGTGGTGGACAGGCCGTGGACGTTGGTCCACTGGTCGATCTGCTCGCCGAAGTTCGGGTACCGCAGCGTGTCGTCCTGCGTGCCGTGCCAGGTCTGCACCCTCGGCCTCGGCCCGGTGTAACCGGGGTACGCCGAGCGGGCGATGTCGCCCCACTGGGCCGGGGTCTTGAGCACGGTGCCGTTCGCGCAGGCGCTGTTCCACAGCGACCCGTCCGTCGTGGCGAAGCACCCGTCGGGCACGCCCGCGAACGGGGCGCCCGCCGCGAACACGTCCGGGTAGTTGGCGAGCATGACGTTGGTCATCATCGCCCCGGACGAGGTGCCGGTGGCGAAGATCCGGTTCGGGTCGACGGCGTACCGGGACCGGACGTAGTCGACCATCGACTTGATGCCCACCGGGTCGCTGCCCCCGTCGCGGCGCAGCGCCTGCGGGGAGGAGACGTCGAAGCACTTGCTGCTGCGGGTCACCGACGGGTAGATGACGATGTAGCCGTACCGGTCGGCGAGGGCCGCGTACTGGGTGCCGGAGTAGAACGCCGGGCCGCTGCCGGTGCAGTAGTGCACCGCCACCAGCAGGCCCGGCCGGGCCGCCACGGTGTTCGGCACGTACAGGTACATCTGCAGGTTGCTGGGGTGGGCGCCGAAGTTGGTCACCTGGGTCAGCGTCGCCGCCGAGGCCGGGGTGGGGGCGGCGATCGCCGCCAGTGCGGTGAGCGCG
>NZ_JBQGCX010000175.1:0-2794 GCF_052038725.1 Actinosynnema sp. | reverse complement strand
GGACGGCTCGGCCCTGATCGCCCCCGAGGAGGTCGCCGCCGTCGAGGTGCGCGACTTCGACGGCAGGACGTTCGTGTCCGTCCCAGTGTGACCCCGGCGCGTCCCGGTCTCCAGAGCGGAGACCGGGACACGATCGGGTGGACCACCGCCCGCTGCGGTGGCCGGGCGGCCCGGCGGTGCACAGCGTTGGGGGGTGGACCCCCAACAGAGCAACCGGGCCGCGTACACCGTGAACCGCGGTCTGTTCGACGCGTTCACCGCGCCCTCCGACAACCCGGCCGTCCAACCGCCGCGCAACCTGCGCAACACGATCCTGTCCCTGTGCCTGCCCGGCTGGGCCGCCCGCCCGCAGGACTTCACCGACGCCTGGTCCCCCGACCACCGCGCGGGCGGCACCGCGACCGCCCGCCGCATCGCCTCCGTCGTCGGCGACGTCCCGAAGGCCGACACCGCCTACACCTCCCCCGGCCACCGCCTCGAGGAGGTCTACGGCTTCGTGGTCGACGCGGAGCTCCAGGTCGGCGAGGCGGACCACGACCAGGAGGCCCGCTACGAGCGCGCCTACCGCGCCCTGCACCGCGCCGAGGAGGTCGCCGACCCCGCCTCCGCCGACTGCCGCACCCACACCGTGCCCACCGACGCGTACCGCGCCTACCTGCGGCACGCCGTCGACCACGACAACGCCCGCGCCGCGCACAACCACGCCCGCCAGCACGGCGAGCTCGCGGAGGAGGAGTTCGACCTGGTCAGGCGGGTGTTCCTGCAGATGGAGCGGGACGGCGGCCGGGAGATCAGGCAGGAGCTGGCGACCCTGGCCACCACCACGCGCAACGTGGTCGCGCGCGCGTTCGCCGACGCCCGCGAGCGGTTCGCGAGCGCCGAGCTGGACCTCGACGGGGTGCCGACGCGGCTGTCCGAGCTGATCCCCGCGGACTGGGCGGTCGGCGGCGGCGTGTGGGGGAGCGCGCGGTACGGGGCCGAGGCGGTCGGGCGGGTGGGCCAGGCCGAGGCCGACGCCTGGGCGTGGCACACCGGCATCGCCGACGGCATCTGGTCGCGGGGCGCCGAGCGCGTCCACTCCGACACCCCGATCGAGGGAATGGAGCTCACGTTCGAGTTCACCTCGGTGGCCGTCTACCGCCCGTGGTTGCAGTTCCTGCTGCTCGGGATGCCCGGCTGGGAGGTGCCCGGCATGGGGCCCGGCGAGCTGTCCCAGGGGCTGCGCGGCGACAACTCCCGGTCCTGGTGGCCGCTGCTGACCACGGCCTTCCTCGCCGTCCGCGACCTGCGGATCCGCGCCGACTGGGGCCCGGCGGACCGGGACCTGATCGCGTCCGCGCGGGAGGGCGCCGCGCTCGGCTGGGGCCCGTTCCAGGTCGCGGGCGAGTACGCGCACCAGCCCCAGGGCGTCCACGACCGGGTGCCCTCCGAGCTGGTCGGCGACGAGCTGGTGGTGCCCGGCGCCCAGGTGGTCGGGGTGCTCGGCCAGGTGGTCCCGTTCAGCCCGCCCGGCCTGACCGAGGTGCTGATCCCGCGCCAGGAGTCGCTGCTCGCGGGCAACGCCTACCTGATCTCCTGACCCCGGTAAACGCTTTGACGGCGGGTCCGGCCGAGTGGATGATCGACGGGTGGGAATCGAACTCGACGCCGCCGTTCGGGCAACGGCGGCGTGCCGGCGTCCCGGCCTCACATGGGGTGGGTCGGACGGGTCCTGACCACGGCGGGACCTGCGCGCGCCCGACGCTGGAACTCCTGGTCGGGCGGGGTGGGAGCGGTTCCGTGAACTCCGCTCCCACCGCCTCGCGGAAATCCCCGGAAAACCCCTACGGAAAACCCCGAAAAATGGTTGAAGCATTTCCGGGGATCGCCTGGAAGATTTCTCGCTCCACTTCGAAGAACCGGAGAAGTTTGTCCTTCGCGAGCCGGGGGTAGTCGTAGGTCGTCCTGAGCCCGACGAGCGGGCTCACGGTCCCACGGAGGGCGTGATGACCCACTCGACCACCACCGGAACCGCCCCCGGTCGCGTCAAGGTCGCAGGTCTGCAACCGGCCCAAGTCCTCACCGCCCTGCTGGCCGTCCTGCTCCTGGCCGCCGGCGTCGTGGGCTTCGTCCGCACCGGCTTTGGCGACTTCGCGGGTGAGGGGCACGCCGAGGTCTTCGGCTTCCACGTCAACCCGCTCCACAACACCGTCCACCTGGCGACCGGCGTCCTGGGCCTGCTCATGGCGAGCGGTTCCGCGCTGTCGCGCCTCTACGGCTGGATCGTCCTGCTGGCCTACGGCGCGGTCACCGCGTGGGGCCTGATGATCACCGGCGTGCTGTCGGTCAACCCGGTCGCCGGCCTCGGCAACCCGCTGGCGATCAACAACGCCGACAACGGCCTGCACGCGGGCCTGGCGATCGCCGGTCTGGTCATCGCGATCCTCCCGGCCCGCCGCAAGATCGTCGTGGACGAGCCCGCGCACCAGCCCGAGATCCACGACGACACCGTCCGGGGCAACCGCTTCGACCAGCCGACGCTGCACCACCCGGCCCCGGAGCGCGACGTGCCCAAGCCCAGGGTCGAGGCCATGGACCCGACGATCGATCCCGCCAAGGTCAACGCGGGCAAGCCCGACGCCCGGTCCGGCGACACCCGCCCGGTGCAGACCCAGGGCGGCGACACCAGGCCCACCCGCACCCAGCCCGTGGACGTGGAGGCCCCCGGCGCGCGGCGCCCGGTGCGCTGAACCACGAGCGCTGAGCACCAGCGCTGAACCACGAGCAGACGAGGGCCCGCTCCTGCGCAGGAGCG
>NZ_JBQGCX010000174.1:0-7612 GCF_052038725.1 Actinosynnema sp. | reverse complement strand
GGCCGACGATGACCATGGGCCAGGCGATGACGCCGATGAACGGGATGAAGCTGAGCAGCAGGCCCACGAGCCCCAGGACGAGGCTGCCGGTCGCCATGCCGTTCTGCGCGGGCTGCGGGTGGCCCTGCGGCGCGTACTGGGTGGGCTGCTGGGGGTAGGACATCGGTGACTCCCGTGGTGCGGTGGCTCTCGGCGAGCCGGACGACGGATTAGTCGTGATCGCCGAGAGTTCGTTAACAGCCGAAGCCTCGATAGGGCATTTAGACCCCATCGGAGGGGGCGTTCGGCCGGGTTTCACCGTGAAACACCACTTTTTTCACCCTTTCGGGTTCCCCTTTTTAGGGGGTAAAACGCCGAAGGCGGCCCCCGGTCGGAGGCCGCCTTCGGGGTGGGGTTCGGTGAGCTACTTCACCTCGGCGAGCAGCTTCGCCATGCGGTCGAGGCCGGTCTTGAGGTCCTCGTCGCCGAGCGCGTAGGACAGGCGCAGGTAGCCGGGGGTGCCGAAGGCCTCGCCGGGGACCACGGCGACCTCGGCGTGCTCCAGGATCAGCGCGGCCAGCGTCACCGAGTCGGTGATCTCCTGGCCCCGCAGCTCCTTGCCGATCAGCGCCTTCACCGACGGGTAGACGTAGAACGCGCCGGTCGGGGTGGGGCAGTCCACGCCGGGGATCGCGGACAGCAGCTCCACGATCAGGCGACGCCTGCGGTCAAACGCGACGCGCATCGCGTGCGCGGCCTCCAGCGAGCCGGACACGGCCTCCAGCGCGGCGCGCTGTGCGACGTTCGACACGTTCGAGGACAGGTGCGACTGGAGGTTCGAGGCGGCCTTGACCACGTCGGCCGGGCCGATCAGCCAGCCGACCCGCCAGCCGGTCATCGCGTACGTCTTGGCCACGCCGTTGAGCACGATCGTGCGGTCGGCCATCTCCGGCACGGCCACAGGCAGCGAGACCGCCTCGGCGCCGTCGTAGACCAGGTGCTCGTAGATCTCGTCGCTGATCACCCACAGGCCGTTCGCGTGCGCCCACCGGCCGATCGCGGTGATGGCCTCGCGGCTGTAGACCGAGCCGGTCGGGTTGGACGGCGAGCACAGCAGCAGCACCTTCGTGCGCGGCGTGCGGGCCGCCTCCAGCTGCTCGACGGTCACCAGGTAGTCGGTGGTCTCGTCCGCCGTGACCTGCACCGGGACGCCGCCCGCGAGGGTGATGGCCTCGGGGTAGGTGGTCCAGTACGGCGCGGGCAGCAGCACCTCGTCACCGGGGTCGACGATGGTCGCGAACGCCTGGTAGACGGCCTGCTTGCCGCCGTTGGTGATCAGCACCTGGCTCGCGGCCACCTCGTAGCCGGAGTCGCGCCGGGTCTTCGCGGCGACGGCCTCGCGCAGCTCGGGCAGGCCCGCGGCCGGGGTGTAGCGGTGGTTGCGCGGATCGGCGCACGCGGCCTGGGCGGCGGCCACGACCGCCTCCGGCGTCGGGAAGTCGGGCTCGCCCGCCCCGAACCCGATCACCGGTCGCCCCGCCGCCTTGAGCGCCTTCGCCTTCGCGTCGACCGCCAGCGTGGCGGACTCGGCGATGCCCCCGATCCGCCGGGAGATCCGGGGGAGCGCGGGGGCGGTGGGCGCGGGGGTCGTCTCAGGCTCAGCCATGGCGCCAATCGTGGCAGACGCGCCCCCGATACCCGCGTCCGCACCCCCGCTGACCGGGCAAGTTGGAAGATCGGCGGGGTTGTGCAGTATGCTTCCGGTCTTGGAACGCCCCATCACACCTCACAGGGTCTCCACAAGAGCTTGTGAGGGGGGTGCAAGGCGTCTCCCGCCAGGGGTCCGCGAGGGCCCAAAGGGGTGTAGCTCAACTGGCAGAGCAGCGGTCTCCAAAACCGCAGGTTGCAGGTTCAAGTCCTGTCGCCCCTGCGTCGAAACGCGATGGTGAGCGGAGGACGGCATGAGCGAGGGCCGCGAGCAGGGCCAGCCGGAAAAGCGCGACGACGCGTCCCGGCCGGTCACCGCCGCCGCGCGCCGCGAGCGCCGTGGCACCGCGCGTCCGGCGTCCCGAAAGGACGCCGGGCGCTCCGCGGAGCCGAAGTCCGACAAGGTGGACTCCACCTCGGACTCCGCGAAGAAGGGCAAGCCGACCCGTTCCCGCGAGGGCAAGGAGAAGCGGCCGAACATCTTCGCGCGCTTCTTCCGCTACATCCGCGAGGTGGTCGGCGAGCTCCGGAAGGTGATCTGGCCGACCCGCAAGCAGATGGTCACCTACACCTCGGTCGTGCTGGTCTTCGTGGCCTTCATGACGGCGCTGGTCTTCGGTCTGGACATCGCCTTCGCCGAGGGCGTGTTCTGGCTGTTCGGCTGACGCCGGCTCGCCCGGTCCGCCCCGCAGACGTCGCGGGGCTGTGACAGGCTGGGCACGTGATGCACGAAAGGAAGCGAGACCAACAGTGACCTCCGAGAACGGCGCGAGCGCCCAGGAGCTGACCGACCTGACCGACGAGCGGGACCCCGGCACCGGGGAGGACCGCGTCGAGGTCGAGGCTGAGGCGTCGTCGGAGGACACCACCGAGGTCTCCGCCGAGGACAACGCCGACGCCGCCGACACCGCCGACGGTGATGTCGACGTCGTCGAGCTCGACAGCACCCCGATCGACGCCGAGCCCGCCGACCCCGCCGCCGAGATGCGCGAGGCCCTGCGCCGCGCGCCCGGCGACTGGTACGTCGTGCACTCGTACGCCGGTTACGAGAACAAGGTCAAGACCAACCTCGAGACGCGCATCCAGACGCTCGACATGGAGGACTACATCTTCCAGGTCGAGGTGCCGACCGAGGAAGTCACCGAGATCAAGAACGGCCAGCGCAAGCAGGTGCAGCGCAAGGTGCTGCCCGGCTACATCCTGGTCCGCATGGAGCTGAACGACGGTTCCTGGAGCGCGGTGCGCAACACGCCCGGTGTCACCGGGTTCGTGGGCGCGACCTCCAAGCCGTCGCCGCTGACCGTCGACGAGGTGCTGAAGTTCCTGCTCCCCCAGGGCAAGCAGGAGCCCGCCGCGGGCAAGAAGGCCGCGACCACCCCGGTCAAGTCGACCGTCGAGGTGGACTTCGAGGTGGGCGAGTCGGTCACCGTCATGGACGGCCCGTTCGCGACGCTGCCCGCCACCATCAGCGAGGTCAACGCGGACGGCCAGAAGCTCAAGGTCCTCGTGTCGATCTTCGGTCGCGAGACGCCGGTCGAGCTGTCGTTCAGCCAGGTCTCCAAGATCTGATCCGCCTCCCTCCCCCCGGTCTGAGCCGGGGGGACCCCAGGGGGAGCGGGCAGCCACGCTGCGGCTGGCAGGGCCGCGCGCGGACACCGCAATAGAGGAAGCACTGAGATGCCACCCAAGAAGAAGAAGCTCGCAGCGGTCATCAAGCTGCAGATCAAGGCCGGCGCCGCGAACCCGGCCCCGCCGGTCGGCCCCGCGCTGGGCCAGCACGGCGTCAACATCATGGAGTTCTGCAAGCAGTACAACGCGGCCACCGAGTCGCAGCGCGGAACCGTGGTGCCGGTCGAGATCTCGGTCTACGAGGACCGGTCGTTCGACTTCAAGCTCAAGACCCCGCCCGCCGCGAAGCTGATCCTCAAGGCCGCCGGCGTGGAGAAGGGCTCGGGCGAGCCGCACCGCCTCAAGGTCGCCAAGGTGACCATGGAGCAGGTGCGCGAGATCGCGCAGACCAAGATGGTCGACCTGAACGCGAACGACGTCGACCAGGCCGCGAAGATCATCGCCGGTACCGCCCGCTCCATGGGCATCACGGTCGAGGGCTGACCCTCCTCCGCGCCCCGTTCGCGGGGCACCCCGACAGCGTGGGAGGGCCCAGCGCGGCCCGGACCACTACTGATCCACTCAGAAGGACAGAAGCATGAAGCGCAGCAAGGCGTACAAGAACGCCGCCGAGCTGGTGGACCGGGAGCGGCTGTACTCGCCGCTGGAGGCCGCCAAGCTCGCCAAGGAGACCTCCAAGGTGAAGCTGGACGCGACCGTCGAGGTCGCCATCCGGCTGGGCGTCGACCCCCGCAAGGCCGACCAGATGGTCCGCGGCACCGTGAACCTGCCGCACGGTACGGGCAAGACCGCCCGCGTGATCGTCTTCGCCACGGGTGACAAGGCCGCCGAGGCCGAGGCCGCCGGTGCGGACGCGGTCGGCAGCGACGAGCTGATCGCCCGCATCCAGGGCGGCTGGCTGGACTTCGACGCCGCGATCGCGACGCCGGACCAGATGGCCAAGGTCGGCCGCATCGCCCGCATCCTCGGCCCGCGCGGCCTGATGCCGAACCCGAAGACCGGCACCGTGACCCCCGAGGTCACCAAGGCCGTGACGGACATCAAGGGCGGTAAGATCAACTTCCGCGTCGACAAGCAGGCGAACCTGCACCTCGTCATCGGCAAGGTGTCGTTCGACCCGGAGAAGCTGGTCGAGAACTACGCCGCCGCGCTGGACGAGATCCTGCGTGCCAAGCCCTCCGCCGCGAAGGGCCGGTACGTCAAGAAGGTGACCGTCTCGACGACGATGGGCCCCGGCATCCCCGTGGACCCGAACCGCACGCGCAACCTGCTCTCGGACGAGGCCACCGTCTGACGGTCCCGCACCCGAGCTCACGCCGAACCCCCGGTCAGCAGACCGGGGGTTCGGCGTTTTTCCAGCTCTTTCGCAGCACTAGGGCTGGGTGCAGGTCTCCTGCTCGTAGGCCGAGATCATCCACTTCTCGTTGCTCTGCCGGGTCACGGTGAACTTCCCCAGCCTCGGCCCGCCGGACACGACGGCCTCGCAGGAGCTGATCACCACGACGTCGGTCGTCGGCGTCTTGTACAGCTCGCTGGAGAACGAGACGCCGCTGTAGTTCGTCACGTGCGTGACCTGCGGCTTGAGCGCGGCGAACGCCTCCTCGCAGGTGCCAGCGCCGAAGGCCGAGGCGAACCCGTCCCTGGCGGAGTCCTCGCTGAACAGCACCTTGCACGCCCGGACCCGGCCGGAGCCCACGTCGCCGTACAGCTTCGCGATCGTCTTCACCGGCGTGTCCGGCGCCATCTCCACGGCCTCGCCGGTCGGGCCGCCCGCGGTCTGCGCGCGGTCGCCGGGCTGCTCGCCGCCGAAGTACTGGTCGTAGAAGTACTGGAGCACCAGGAGCAGCACGCCCAGGGTGACCAGCCTGCGGACCAGCCTGCTCGCGAGCACGTGCTGCCACCACGGCTTGCCCTTGTGCACGGCGGGCGCGGGCGGCGGGTACGGCTGCTGGTGCGGCGCGGGATAACCGGGAGCGGGGTAGCCGGGGGCGGGGGGACCGGGCGCCGGGTAGCCGGGCGCGGGGTGCCCGCCGTGCGCCTGGCCCGGCTGCGGGCCGCCGGGCGGGAACTGCGGGGCCGCCTGCTGCGGGGCGCCGCCTGCGAGCCGGGGGTCGGTCACCGGGCCCCGGTCCACCGCGCTGCCCTCGACCACCTGCGGCAGGTTCCCGGAGTCCGCGCCGCCGGGCGGGAGCGCGCCCTGCTGCCGCTGCGCCTCCTGGAAGCGCTCGAACTCCTGGAACCGCTGGAACTCCTGGAACCGGCGGAGCTGCTCAGGGTCGAGGTCAGGGGGGCGCTGCTCGTCCGTCACGCCCGTCATCATCCCGGATTTGGTCCAGCGGGGAAGCGTCGGTTACGCTTGCCGAGTTCCACCCAAGACCGCTGGTCTCATCGCGCCCTCTCGGGCGTGAGGACGAAGGTCCCGCTGGTACAGCGGGCGACCCGCGCAGGAGGACGAGGTAAGGCCTGGTCGCGGTTCGCCGTGATCCGTCCGCCCTTGTGCTGTTGCGCAGGGGCGTTTTTTTGTGCCCAGAACGCGGACCTCTCGGCTGATCGGCGTCACCAAGCCCAGAGAGGAGGCGATCATGGCGAAGCCCAGCAAGGTTTCGGCCGTCGCCGAGCTGTCGGACAAGTTCCGCGGTAGCTCGGCCGCTGTCGTCACCGAGTACCGTGGCCTCTCCATGGCGCAGCTCACCACGCTGCGTCGCGCTCTCGGCGCGGGCACCACTTACACCGTTGCGAAGAACACGCTGGTCAAGCGTGCCGCGGAGGACGCGGGCGTCGAGGGCCTCGAGGCCCTGCTCGTCGGCCCGACCGCGATCGCGTTCGTCGAGGGCGAGCCGGTCGACGCGGCGAAGGCCCTGCGCGACTTCGCGAAGGACAACAAGGCCCTGGTCATCAAGGGCGGCTACATGGATGGCCGCCCCCTCTCGGTTGACGAGGTCACCGCTATCGCGGACCTCGAGAGCCGTGAGGTGCTGCTCGCCAAGCTGGCGGGCGCGATGAAGGGCAACCTGGCCAAGGCCGCGGGTCTGTTCAACGCCCCCGCCTCCCAGGTCGCTCGCCTGGCCGCCGCTCTGGTGGAGAAGAAGCAGGCCGACGCGCCTGCCGACGCTCCTGCCGAGCCCGCCGAGAGCTGATCACACCAACCAGACTCCGCGTCCGGCCGCAGTTCGGGCGTTGAACAGAAAGGACCGCCATCATGGCGAAGCTCAGCACCGACGAGCTGCTCGACGCGTTCAAGGAGATGACCCTCCTGGAGCTGTCGGCCTTCGTGAAGCAGTTCGAGGAGACCTTCGAGGTCACCGCCGCTGCTCCGGTCGCCGTGGCCGCCCCGGCCGCCGGTGGCGCCGCTGCCCCCGCCGAGGAGGAGAAGGACGAGTTCACCGTCGTCCTCGAGTCCGCCGGTGACAAGAAGATCCAGGTCATCAAGGTCGTCCGCGAGGTCGTCTCGGGCCTGGGCCTGAAGGAGGCCAAGGAGCTGGTCGAGGCCGCTCCGAAGCCGCTCCTGGAGAGCGTGGCGAAGGACGTCGCCGACGCCGCCAAGGAGAAGCTCGAGGCCGCCGGCGCCAAGATCTCGCTCAAGTGATCTGACGCTTCAGCGCTTCAAGAGCGGGTCCCCCATTCGGGGGGCCCGCTCTTTTTTGTTGCCCTTCCGTTACTGACGTTCCCCCGACCGAGGAGTAACCCCTTAGGAAGCGCCTCGTTGCACTGTGAAGACGCTCACGTGATGGGTGTCACGACGGCGCGGCCAACGACGGCGGCGACGGGGAGGTGGGATGGGCGTCGAAGTGGTGGTCGACGGCCTCACGAAGTCCTTCGGCGGGCAGAACATCTGGCGGGACGTGACGCTGACCGTGCCCGCGGGCGAGGTCAGCGTGCTGCTGGGACCGTCCGGGACCGGCAAGTCCGTGTTCCTCAAGTCGCTGGTCGGGCTCCTCAAGCCCGAGCGCGGCAGCATCACGGTCAACGGCACCGACCTGGTCCGCTGCTCCGAGCGGGAGCTGTACGAGATCCGCAAGCTGTTCGGCGTGCTGTTCCAGGACGGCGCCCTGTTCGGCTCGATGACCCTCTTCGACAACGTGGCGTTCCCGCTGCGCGAGCACACCCGCGAGTCCGAGACCGGGATCAGGCGGATCGTGCTGGAGAAGATGGAGATGGTCGGGCTCGTCGGGGCCGAGCGGAAGCTGCCCGGCGAGATCTCCGGCGGGATGCGCAAGCGGGCCGGGCTGGCCCGAGCGCTCGTGCTCGATCCGCAGATCATTCTCTTCGACGAGCCGGACTCCGGCCTCGACCCGGT
>NZ_JBQGCX010000173.1:0-3939 GCF_052038725.1 Actinosynnema sp. | reverse complement strand
TGCGGCGTGCTCCGGCCGCTGCTGCTGGAGCAGCTGCTCGGCCAGGGCGTCCCGGTGCTGTGCCTGGACCCGTGGGTGCGGGTCCTCGCGCCCGTCACCGAGCAGGTGCTCGCCGCCGTCGAGCAGGGCCCGCTGGTCCTGCTGCCCCGGTCGCTGCGCCCGCTGCCCGACGACGGCCTGCGCCCCACCCCGACCGAGCTGCTGCGCACCGGCGTGTTCGACCCCGGCTTCCTGGTCGTCGCGCCCGGAGCCGAGCCGTTCCTGCGCACCCTCGCCGAGCAGCTGCGGCGCACCCCCGACGCGACCAAGGCCGTGCTGGACATGGCGCCCGCGCTGGTCAAGGTGCACGTGCTGCGCGACGCCACCATCGGCCTGTCCGCGTGGAACGCCGCCCAGCGCCCCGTGCACCGGCTCGACGACGGCGCGCTCAGCGTCATGGGCGAGCCGCTGCGCACGGTCCACTTCGCGGGCTTCGACCCGAACCGCCCGTGGCTGCTGTCGGCCCGCTTCGCCGACCGCCCCAGGGTCCTGCTGTCCGAGCACCCGCTGCTCGCCGACCTGTGCGCCGCCTACCGCGCCGACCTGGTCCGCGCCGGCCACACCGCCCAGCGCGTCCCGTACGGCTTCGGCCAGCTCGCGGACGGCACCCCGATCCCGGACCGCCTGCGCGCCGACTACCGCGCCGCGTCCCGCACGGGCACCCCGCACGGCCCGTTCGGCGCCCCGAGGCCGATCCCGGTGCCACCGCAGGAACTCCTGCTCGACGGCGCCCCGGACCCGGCCGATGGGCAGCCGGGACCCGCTGCGCCGCAGGGCGGGTCGGCGCAGGGCGGACCGGGGGAGTCGGCCGACGCCTCGGCGGGCGACGTCCCCGCAGCCCCTGACACCGCCGCGCCGACCGGCGCCGATCTCACCGTCGCCTCCGGCGGCAGCGCGCCCGAAGGCAGTGCGCCTGAAGCCACCGCGCCTGAAGCCACCGCGCCCGAAGGCAGTGCGCCCGAACGCGGCGCGCCTGAAGGCGCCGCGCCCGCCGAGCGGCCCGAGGCCGACGACGCCCCGGAGTCCGCCCCCTCGGCCCCCGCCGTCCCGAAGCCCGCCGCGTCCACCGACCCGGCCGCCGCCGACGACGCAGACCGCCCGCACACCCCGCCCCCCGCGTTCGGCGACGACCGGGGAGCCGCGTTCCTGGCCTGGGCCTGCGAACCCGTCCGCGGCCTGCACGGCAGCACCCGCTGGTCCGTCGCCCTCTGGCAGGGCGACCTCGCCCTGCGCCACGAGTTCCCCGACCCGTTCGGCGAGGACAGCGCCGCCTTCCGCGACTGGTGCGCCACCACCGGCGTCGCCTCCGGCAGGCTCCCCGTCCCCGCCGTGCCCGGCCCCCGCGCCGGGACCCCCGCCCTGATCGACCAGCTCGGCGTCACCGTCCTCGGCGACGACCCGGCCGCCGACCTGCTCCGCGCCGCCGCCAAGGCCTCCGGCCTGCCCACCGGCGACGGCTACCCGGTCGTGCTGCGGGTCGGCGACGAGCCCGTGCCCGCCGACCGCTTCCTGGTCGACTACCTCGCGTCCGACCAGCCGCCCCAGGCGCTCGACGCCACCGAGCTGTGGACGCCCTCCGAGGCCACCCGCGCCGCCGTCGAGCGCGCGGGCGGACCGGTCGTGCGCGTCCTCCCGCTGCCCACGGCCGAGGTCGAGGCGGCCACGCCCGAACCGCACGAGGGCCTGCTCCTCGGCGCGCTCGCGGACCACTCGATCGACCGCTCCGGCAACGTCCTCGGCGTCGTCGCCGCGTTCCTCGCCGCCTTCCCCGACCGCGACGACGTGCGCCTGCGCATCACCGTCACCGGGGCCGACGAGCACCCGGAGGCCGCCGAGCGGCTGCGCCTGGCCACCGCCACCGACCCGCGCGTCGAGCTGGCCGACGACTTCCGGCCCGTGGACTGCCTCGTCTCGCTGCACCGGGGCGGGGCCGACGACCGCATCGCCGCCGCGCTGGCGGACGTCGCCGCCACCGGCACCCCCGTCATGACCGCGCGGCACGGGGCCGTCCCCGAGCTGTTCGACAAGGCCACCGCGCTGTTCGTGCCGTGCCGCCAGGGCGTCGAACCGGACGCCGACGCGGCCGTGAAGCTGCTGCGCGCGATCGCCGACGAGCCCGAGGCGGTCGCCGCGGTAGGAGCCGCCGGGCGCGAGCACGTGCGCGCCACCCGCTCCACCGCCCAGGTCGCCGAGGTGCTGCGCGAGCGCGTCGAGCACGCCTACCGGGGGTGGCGCGCCCGCCGCGCCGCCGCGAAGCCCGCGCCCGTCGCCGACCCGCTCCAGGTGCTCCAGACCGCCAAGCACGCCCTGCTGCGCGAGCCGGACGTCAGCGTCGCCAGCCGCATCCCGATGGCCCCGCAGCTGCGCAAGGTCGTGCTGCGCGTGCTCGACCACCACGACAACCACATGCGCGACGTCCTCGGCGGCATGGTCGACGGCGTCGAGCGCACCGTGGCCGAGCTGGTCCGCAGGCAGGACGAGGTCACCACCGGCATCGGCCTCGGCGAGCTGGAGGTGCTGCGCTCCGAGGTGGAGCAGCAGGCCGAGCGCCAGGGCGAGCACTCCGACCAGCTGATCGCGCTCGACGACTCGGTCGTGCGCGTGCGCGCCGACATGGCCGGGCAGGGCAGGAGGCTGCGCGACATCGAGGACGCCCTGGTCGCCGAGGCGGCCAAGCGCGCCAAGCAGGGCGAGGCCACCGCGCAGCGCATCGACAAGCTCGCCGTCGCGCTGGAGCGCACCCTCGACCGGATCGACCGCCTGGAGTCCAGGGTGGTCGACGTGCTGCGCGACCGCGACCACCGGCTCGACGCCGGGGTGCGCGCCGCCGCCCAGGCCCAGGCCACGGCCGACGCGCTGCGCCGGGTCGTGGTGCGCGAGCACGAGCGGCACTCGGCGTCCGCGCCGTCCGTGCGCAGCTCGCTGGTGCTGACCGAGGTCGGGCTGCTCCGGCTGCCCGCCGACGACGCGTTCATGCTCCCGTTCCTGTCCAGCAACGGGACGTGGGAGGCGGAGCTGTCCGAGCTGATCGACTCGGTGGTCGAGCCGGACGGGATCTTCCTGGACGTCGGCGCGTACGCCGGCTACCAGACCGTGCGGATGCTCAGCCGGATGGGCACGACCGGCGCCGTCGTCGCGGTGGAGCCGTGCCCGTCGGCCGTGGAGCTGCTGCGGCACAACGTGCAGGTGAACCTGCCGCAGCGGGTCGCCGACCGGCTCGTCGTGGTGCCCGCCGCCGCGTGGGAGAGCGCGGGCGAGCTGGCCGCGCAGCCCTCGCTCACCGGCGGGATCTCGGTGTCGCCGCTCCCTCCGGACGCGCCCGCGGACGCGCCGAGGGTGCGCGCGACCCGGCTCGACAAGGAGCTGGAGGCCGTTCCCGGTCTCGCGGGGCTGAAGCTGTCGGTCGTCCGCGTGGACGCGCCGGGCCGGGGGCACCGCGCCCTCGCCGGGCTGGTGCGGTTGCTGCGCAGGGACCGGCCGCACGTGTTCCTGGAGTTCTCGGCCACCGCCACCGAGGCGCTGGGCGACGACCCGGTGCGCGTGCTGGCGGAGTTCCGGGTGTGGGGCTACGACCTGGTGCCGGTGGCGACCCGCGAACCCGCGGCGCCCGAGGCCGTGGTCGCCGCGATGGAGGGACTGCGCTCGGTCCCGCTGTGGCTGCGCCCGCGCCCGGTTCCGGCGAAGGGCGTGCCCCCGCAGGCGGCCCCCTCCGCTTCGCAGCGCGCTGACCAGGCGATTTGACTCGTGACGCGGAGATGAGTAACTTTCTCCAAGTCGCCAGCGACAAACACCCCGGAACGAGCGGTTGACACCGCGAAACGGGCCGGGTAGAGTTGCGCGGCGTCAAACCCCCAGAACTTAACTGAATGGCTTCTCGCTGCCCCGGTGAAGGAAACGACG
>NZ_JBQGCX010000172.1:0-6637 GCF_052038725.1 Actinosynnema sp. | reverse complement strand
TGGTTCGGTCACGCCCGACACTGAACGCACCCGGCAGTGTTTCACCTTCACGAAGTTTTTTAACGACCTCTTCGATCCGAGCTTTACCGAGTTGGGTCAGCTCACTCCGAAGTTTAGCCTCGTCACAATTATGAACGAGGACTGGCCTGATGCCTGCGAGCACATAATACGTGTGCACACCTTCAACGGTCAGGTCGTACACCGGCTCGAAGTGGGTATAGTCCCGGACCCCGACAACCTCGGGTGACGCCCCATCGACCGAGGTCAACCGGTCACCGACCGCTAGTTCGCCGATGTTGACGAATCTACCCTCGGCATCGACCCACACAGGGTGCCACGAGGTCGCGTCGACCGTCCCGCTCTCGCCGCCCTCACCACGCACGACCAGACGAGTCATATCGCCCTCGTCCGAGTGGACGAAGGTCGCCACCACGTCGCGGTCCGTGGTCTCCCCGGTCTCCGGATCGGTCGCCTTGACACGGTCGCCCAACTCGACCTCGGAGATCGGTTTCTCCGAGCCGTCCGCCATCACGACCTTGGTCGCTCCGACGAAGCTGTGGTTGGGACAACTGGCCCCACCACCACCAAGTTTCCGCTGTTGCGACCTCAGTACCGCCCGCTCGGCGGCAGCGGTGATGTCGTCGACCCTGCGCAGGATCGCCCGTGCGTTCCGCACGGTGTCGACCAGCGAGTCAACCGCCTTGTACGCCTTGTAACCGGCCTCCAGGACACGCCCGACCTTGCCGAACGGCACCAGGTCGAGAACCAGCCCGCCGCAGGCCAGGATGTCACCCCTACTGAAGCAGTCGACGATGTCATTCCAGCCCGAGATGTCCTTGATGACCTCCCAGGCGACTTCCTTGACCACGTCCCACTTCGTCTTGTGGGCGTTCGCCAGCGCGCTCTGGTACTCGGCGTCGCTGATCCCAGCCGCGCGCCGACTCTGCGCGGCGAACTGCTCAACCGTCTGCCCGCCACTCGACGAGTTGGCCTGCCGCTGCTGCTGCCGCTGGTAGTTCTGCTGCGCCTGGCGGTCGGCGTAGTAGTCCTCGGCTGTTTCGTGGATGCCCTGGTACCGCGGCAGGGGGCACAGCACCCCGTCGATGCCGCAGTGCCGCAACCCCGTCGGGTCGCTAAAGGTGACCGGGCTGTTGTTGCTGTACGCGTACCCGTTCATCTGCTGCGGGTCGTTGTTGTCGATGACCGGGTCCGCGGTCAGGAACCGACCCGACGCACCGTCGTACAACCGCGCACCGACCTGCGTCAGCCCCGACTCGTCATTGCGCCCGCCCACGAAGCCCAAGCGGTCCGGCCACACCGACGGCAGGCCGCCGCGGGCCTCGCCGTACGGGGTCTGCCTGCGCCGCTGCGGCTCCAGGGTGTCCGGGTGCACCGACATCTGGTTGGTGCCCTGGTGGTCGGCGATGACCCACTTCAGGCCACTGACGCTGTTGCGCACCGCCACGACCTCGCCGCCGTGGCTGTACTGCCGGGTCCAGCTCGGCTTCGACGTGCCCTTCTCCAGGCGGATCTCCTGGCCGAACACGTACAGGGTCGTCGCGGACGGCTCGCGGCTGATCAGGCGTGAGCCGTCGGCGTCGTAGAGGTAGGTGGACTCCTTGCCGTCCGGGTTGCGGACCTTGGAGACCTTGCCCTCGACGTCGTACTCCAGCACCTGCCGGTCACCACCGACCAGGCGCGAGGTGGTGTTCCCCGAGCGGTCGTAGGCGAAGGTGTCGATCGAGTCACCGGTCGGGCTGGTCGTGGTCACCGAGGTCGCGGTGTGCGGCTGGGGCTGGCCCGCCGCCGGGTAGGCGGTGGTGCGGACGGTGTCCCCGGCCTTGTCGTGCTGGGTCTCGGTGAGCCGGTTGCCGGTTTTGTCGAACGTCCAGGAGTGCCAGTACGGTGCGGCGCCGCCCAGCGCTGCGGTGGACCTCACCTCGTTGCAGTCACCCGTGGACGGGGTCCACGCGTCGGTCATCCGGCGCAGGTGGTCGTAGGCGAAGCACTGGATGTCCGGCACGGTGCCCGAGGGCGCGTCCGCGATGCGGGTGATGTTGCCGGAGGCGTCGTACGCGTAGTTCCGGTTGGCCAGCTGGGTCGTCCGCGTGGAGAGGGCGTGCACCTCCGACGTCACGAGGCGGCGGGTGCCGACCTCGTAGGAGTTGGTGACCGAGACCTGCTTGGCTCCTGTTGTGCCCGCGTTGCCGCGCACCACCTGCCTGACCTCGCCGAACGAGGTGTAACTAGTGGCACCGACGTAGATCTGCCTGCCGGACGTCCGCTCCAGCATGCCGTTGGACGTGTTGTAGCGGTGAGTGATCGTCTCGCCTTCGACGATCACGCTGTCACCGGAGATGACCTCGTCGAGAGAGGTCGCGGCGGGCTTGCCCGTGGCAGTGTAGGTCTGGGTGGCCCGGTAAGTGGTGCCCAGCACACCTTCGACCTCAGGGATGGTGATCTCCGTGCCGGTCGGCCGTCCGGCGTTGTCGTACCCCGTGGTGCGCGTGGTGTACTCGGCACCGTCGACCAGCCGCCGCGACAGCGCGGGCATTCCGATGCCGCCCTGGACGCTGTCGTACTCCCACTCGGCCAGCTTCGTCCCCTGGGGCGAGCCCTGGTAGCGGGCGGTGGGGCGACCGAGCTGGTCGTAGGTGTTGGCGACCGTGCGGCCCTCGGCGTCGGTGGTGCTGGTGATCTGGCCGAGCACGTTGACGGCGATCGTGCTGTGCCCGGTGTCCGGGTCGTCGGTGCTGACCTTGCGGCCGCGCAGGTCGTAGCCGTAGCGCCAGGTGTTGCCCGTCGGATCGGTCACCGTCTCCAGCAGACCGGCCGCGTTGTAGGTGTACTTCGTGGCGTCGTACGCGCTACCGATGCCGTTCTCGTACTGACGCTTCTCGGTGGTGCGCCCCTGGGCGTCGTTGATGATCGGCGTGGCCGGGCTGCCCGCGGGCGGGGTGGTGTGCACCTGGTCACCGCTGTACGCGGTGGTGGTGCGCCACTTCTCCACGTCGTCGACCCGGAAGATCGCCGCGGTGACGCGGCCCATGCCGTCGTGCTCGGTGACGGTCTGGTTGGGGGCCGCGTTGTCCAAGGTCAGCACCAGCTTGTCGCTGGGCGGCTCGGCGTTGTAGTAGAGGCCGTTGGTCGTGTGCGCCAACCCGCGCGAGTCGTAGCGGATGTCGGTGATCTGGCGACCACCCTGCTCGTACGGCGTGGGGATCTGGGTCTGCCGCTGGCGCATCAGACCGTCGTAGAGCGTGTAGCTCGTCAGATAGCCGTTATCGTCCTGGCGCTGCTTGGTGACCACGACGCTGGGACGGGTGGTGTTGTACTGGTACTCGAACAAGGCATCCGCAGACACCTTGTTCTTGTCGCGTCCAGGCGTCCAGGCTGCGACCAGCCTGCCCAGCGCGTCGTAGGAGAGGTCGGAACGCCGGTTGTTGGCGTCCACCGAGGCGACGGACGCGCCCCAGGCGGCTTCGACGTGCTCGGTCGCGCTGTGCCCGAGCGGGTTGGTGCTCTTGATCTGGGCAGGCGCCCCGGTCGCCGGGGTGTACTCGGTGCGGCTCTTCTGGCCGCCCGAGTCGGTGATCTCCAGGGGGCGGCCGTAGCCGTCGTAGGTCGAGGTGGAGGCAGTGATCCACTTCTGCCCCGAGGTGTCCCAACCGTCGAGCACCTCGGCCTTGGTGATCAACCCCTTGGTGGGGGCGGCTCCGTGCTCCTGACCGTCGTAGGACGAGCGGGCGGAGGACAGGATCGTCTCCGGTGACGCCTGGACCTCGCAGGTGCCCTTGACCGTCTCGACCTGCTTGGCGTAAGTGAGCATCCACGCGGTCTCATTGCGGGCGTGCTCGGTGCGCGTGCAGCTCTCGTCACCGGTCACGGCGAGGTCGCCGTGGTCTTCCGCAGTGGTCGGGATGCCTTCGGCGTTGAACGTCTTGACGACCTTGGTGCGCCGCCAGGACCCGTCCGCGAGCTTGCTGCGCCCGCGCACCGCGGCGACACCGCTGACGAACGCCTTGCGGCCTGCCACGTCCTCGGCGGTCGGAGTCTCGGGCAGGTAGGGGTCATTGACCGAGGCGGACACCAGTTCGGTGCCGTTGTACTGGCGCATCTCGCGCACCGCGCCGCGCAGCCGGTCATCGTCGCGGTGCGGTTCGCCCTCGCTGTTCTCGACGTCCACGCTCCGGGTGCCGTTGGACAGCTTGTCGCCGTGCATGCCCCGGAAGTAGACGGTCTCGGACGCGCTCTGCGCGCTGACCGTGGTGCCCTTGGTGATGCGGACGGTTTCGTAGCCGCGCCACTGCGACCAGGTGCGGTGCTTGTCTTGGGCGAAGTCGTTCTCGTCGAAGTGCCAGGCGGGAGCACCCTTGTACTCGTAGTAGGTCGGCATGGCCAGCGAACCGCCGGTGCCGGAAGTTTGGGAGACCGAAGTGACGACGTACTTGTGAAACCAGTCCTGGATTGGCTCCGGCGCCCCATCAGGGCTCCACCACACCGGGTAGCAGCGCAGGGTGTTCCTGTCCGGTGCCTCGGGCATCCTGCTGCCCGGCACGCAGTCCGGGTCACTGTAGGTGACCTCGGTGACTGCGCCCGCCTCGCCGACGATGTTGGCGATCCGGTAGCGGGTCCACGGCATCCCGTGGTCGACCCCGTCCACCCGGTTGGCCAGTGCCTTGTAGGTGAACGTGGTGGCGGGCAGCGTGATCGTTCCACCGACGTGACCGCTGTGGACGATGGAGCTGAGGTTGAGCGAGGGCCCGTTTCCGTCGCCGGTGGGCAGGTAGGCGTGCTCCAGCTTCCAGGAGTCCACGTCCTGCCAGCCGCCGGACCGGGAGATCCGGGTGATGACCTTGGTCAGGCGCTTGCGGCTGAAGAAGGACGGCGAGTTGCGCTGGGTGCACTTCTCGTCAGCGGCGCAGAGCTGGTCAGCGGGCACGTCCGGCCAGGAGCCGGGCGAGGTCTTGATCTTGTCGGGCGCGCAGTCGACCGTGTCGTTGGGCAGGCAGCGCTCGGCGGTCTCGAAGTCGACCTTGGCGGCCGGGGTGGCGTACGGGTTGTCGGCCCGCAGGCCGTACTCGATGCGGTTGAGGTAGCCCTCGCGCACGTAGGGGGTCGTCTTGGCCGGGTCCGCGTTGCGGCCGTAGTGGTTGACCTCCTTGTTGTAGTAGTAGGTGGTGACGTTGCCGTTCGGGTCGACGACGTAGTCGAGGTTCCAGCGGTACGCCTGCTGGCACCACGAGGCGTCGAAGGTTCCCTTGTTGCAGGGCTCGCTGGTGTTGTTGCCGTAGACGGGGACCGTCCAGGCGGAGTTGGTCTCCGGCTTGCCCTCGCTCCAGCCGGGGAGCCGGTTGAGGCCGAGGAAGTACTGGGTGCCGTCGGGAGTGGTGACCTTCCAGTGCTCGCCGACGTCCTTGCCCGCGTCGCCCTCGTCACCGTTGGCAGCGCCGGTGAGCAGCTCGATGCGCGCGCCGTCGTCGCTCTCCGGACGCCACTTGCCGGTGGTCTTGTCCTTGACGAGCTTGCCGGACACGCCGACGAGGCTGATCGTGGCGTTCTCGGTGGCCCAGCACTGGTCGCCGGTCTTGGTCTGGCCGTTGTTGCCGCCGAGGTCCTGCGAGCAGGACTTGTAGGAGCGCTCGATGAATCCGCCGGGCGAGGCGTCCCAGCCGTCGCCGAGCCAGGAGGCCTGGTTGTTCGACGCGGACGTGCGGCCGTCGACGCTCTGCGCCGAGTAGCCCAGCGACACCGAGGGCACGCTGCCCGCCACGGCGGGCGGGACGCGCAGGGGATAGCCGTAGGTGAAGTCACCGGAGGAGCCACCCGCGTTCCACGAGCCTGCGGCGGCCAGCGAGGTGGCCGCGAAGGTGCCGGTGGAGCTGCCTGTGGCCGCGCTGACCGCGAACACGGCGGGCTGCTCGGCGTTCAGGCTCACGGTGCCGGAGAGCGAGTGGGCGGCGGTGTTGTTGGCCGCGTTATCGACCGGGGTCTCGACGCGGCACTCCGCCTTGTCCGGTGTGGTCAGCGCGCAGGGGGGCAGCGCGCTGAGCTTGAGGCGCGAGCCGAACCCGCCGCCGAAGGCGTCGGCGAAGGAGCGGTAGTCGAAGGTGATGTCCAGCGGCTTGCCCGAGGCGTTGCCCCGGTCGGCGACGCTGAACACGACACCGTTGCCGACCAGGTTCTTGCTCTCGTCGCGGTCCTCGACCTCGACGCGGACCTTCGCGCCTTCGTCACCTTGCGCGGCGGCCCGGCGCTGAACGGTGTCACCCGCGACTGTGACGGCGACGGGGGTTCCCTCGACCGGCACGGGCGTGCCCGCGACGCGGGCGGTTGCCTGCGCGGGGGTTCCGCCGTCGGCGGAGAGGTCGAGGTCCGCCGCTGCTGGCTCGGGCCAGTGCGCTTCGGCGGGACCGGTCAGGGCGATGGCGGTGTTCGGGTTGTCCGGGAGCGGCGTCTCCGGTGCGTCCTGCACGGCGACGGAGGTTTCCTGCGGTGGCTGCGGAAGCTCGGCTCCGGGGTCGGCTGTGGCCACGGCCTGCCCGAAGGCGACCGTGAGCACGACGACGACACCCAGCGCCGCTGTCCGCTGTCTCCAGGACGGCGATCCAGCGCTCAAGGCGTGGCTCCTTGTTCG
>NZ_JBQGCX010000171.1:0-2632 GCF_052038725.1 Actinosynnema sp. | reverse complement strand
GGTTGCTCGGGGCGACGGACCGCCACCCCGCTGCGGGGGTCCGGGCGGGCCCGTAACGGGGGTGGGGCGCGCACCCGGTGGGGGGGTGCGCGCCCCTCGTCAGCGGGCGTGCGGTCAGCCTCCGCCGTCGTTCCGGCCACCGCCGCCGACCGCCGGATCGGGGTTCGGACCCCCGGTCGGGTTCGGGTCGGGCGGGCACATGCCCGGCAGGCACGTGATGGTCGGGCGGGTCGGGACCGACTGGGTGTTGCTGTTCCGCGACGTCGGCGGAGCGCTCGACTCCTCCTCCTCGCGGCTCTTGGACGTCGAGGACGTCGGCGCGGAGGACGGCGTGCTCGGCTTCGCCGAGGAGGTCTTCACCGGGTTGTTGTACTGGCCCAGGGGCTTGGCCTTGTCGAAGGTCTCCTTCGGAGTGCCGTCGAGGGCCTTGTCCATGAACTTCTTCCAGATCTGACCCGGCAGGCCGCTGCCGAAGATCGGGCTGCCCGCGGCGTTCTTCAGCGCCACGTTGCCCTCGTTGCGGCCCATCCACACCGACGCCGACAGCGACTTGGTGTAGCCGACCATCCACGCCTTCGAGTTCTGCGAGGCGTCGTCCGGGAGCTCGTGCGTCCCGGTCTTGCCCGCGCACTCGCGGCCACCCGCGCACGCGATCTTCGAGTGCTGCGGGATCGGCTTGAGCGCCTCGGTCACGTTGTCCGCGATGTCCCGGTTGAGCTGGGAGTTGGTCGTGTCGAAGGCGTCGCGCTTGTCGTCGATGTGCTGGTGCAGGATGGTCTCGCCCGACGAGTCGGTGATCTTCGAGACGAAGAACGGCTCGTGGTGGACACCGCGCGCCGCGAACGTCGCGTAGGCCGAGGCCATGTCGAACGGGCGCACCCGCGCGACGTCACCGCCCAGCGCGATACCGGTGTTGGGCTTGGCGCCGCCCTCGCCGAGCAGGGTGTCGAACTTCTGACCGCCGACCGTGACCTGCTTCGGGATGCCCGCGGCCCACGCCGCCTCGGCCACCGCCTCGGCGCCGGTGTGGTTGAACACCAGGTCGTAGAACACGGTGTTCAGCGACAGCTTCATCGCCTCGCGCAGCGGGCACTCCGGGCCGCACGAGTTGGTGGGGTCGGAGGCGTTGCGGATCTTGGTGTCCATGCCGGGGAACGACTTGGGCGACACGCCGTCGAACGGGGAGCCGAGGCCGAACCCGTCCTCCAGCGCCGCCACCAGGTCGAAGGGCTTGAACGACGAGCCCGCCTCCTGGATGGTGCCGGTGGCGTAGTCCAGGCCCATGCCGTCGGAGCCGCCGTAGTAGGCGAGCACCGCGCCGGACTTCGGGTCGATGCCGGTGAGCGAGGTCTTGAGCTCCTCGGGCTCGCCCTTCATGACCTCGTTGACCGCGTCCTCGGCGGCCTGCTGCATCTTCTGGTCGATCGTGGTGTGGATGACGACGCCCTTGCGGCCCGCGTCCTCCTGGGTCATCCCGATCGGTTCCCTGGACATCTCGTAGAACACCTGCTGCTGGATGAACGCCCTGGGACCGCTCAGCGCGTTCTCGGTGACCTCCTCCAGCGGCGCCATCGGGGGCTGCTGCATCGAGTCCGCGGTGGCCTGGTCGATCATGTTGTTCTTGAGCAGCTGGCCCCGGACGTACTCCCAGCGCCCCTTGACGTACTCCGCCTCCTCGGAGCGGCCGGGGTTCTGGATCATGCCGGCGAGCAGGGCGGCCTCGGTCTGCGAGATGTCCTTGAGGTCCTTGTTGAAGTACATCTTCGCGGCGGTCTTCACGCCGTACGCCGACCTGCCGAAGTAGATCGTGTTCAGGTAGGCCGCGAGGATGTCCTCCTTCTTCTGCTGCTTGGACATCTTGTACGCGCGGACCATCTCGTTGAACTTGCGCGTGAGGGTCGCGGACTCGTCCTCGGTGGCCTTCTTGACGTACTGCTGCGTCAGGCCGGAACCACCGCTGTCGCCGCCCTTGACCTGGTACCAGACCGCGCGGGCGATGGCCGTGAAGTCGAAGCCGGGGTTCGTCATGAACGTCGGGTCCTCGGCGGCGAAGACGGCGTTCTTGACGACCTCGGGCAGCTCCTCGTAGGTGATCATCGACCGGTTGGACCCGCTGTCCGCGATCGTGGTCATCGGGGAGCCGTCGGAGTACAGCAGCGTGATCGCCTTGCCCTGCTTGGCGGCCACGTCCTCCGGGTTCGGGACGTCGATCACCTGGTAGGCGATCGCGAAGGCGACGACCGGCGACAGGATCATCAGGCCGAGCGCCACGTAGGAGACCCGGCGGACGCGCCGCCAGATCTTCTTGCGGCGCAGGGCGCGCTCCTCGTCGTCGGTCAGCTCGTCGTCGTAGTCGTCCTCGTCGCCCTCGTAGAAGGCGTCGATCTCCTCGTCGGCCTCGCGGTGCGTGAGCAGGTCGGGCTCGCGCTTCGGCGGGGGCGGCGGGGTGAGCGCGGGGAGCATGTCCGTCGGCTCTTCGCCGGGCCTGCGGTCGGGGCCGGGGCCGCCGGGGCGGCGCGGACCGCCGGGACCGCCGGCGCCCAGGTGCCCGCCGGGCGGCACGGGGCCGCCGGGGCCGGGGCGCCGCGGACCGCCGGGGGGCACGGGGGGCCGCACGGGGCCACCGGGGGGA
>NZ_JBQGCX010000170.1:0-3342 GCF_052038725.1 Actinosynnema sp. | reverse complement strand
GTCGTCGCGGCCCGGACGCGCCCGGCGCGGCCGAGCTGTGCGCGGAGCTGGGCGGCAAGGTGGAGGTCGTGGCGCTCGACGTCGCCGACCGGCACGCCGTCGCCGCCCTCGTCGCCTCGCTGCCCGACCTGACCTCCGTCTTCCACGCGGCGGGCGCGATGCGCCGCGAGTCCGGCGTCGACGACGCCTCGGTGGCCGAGCTGGCGGAGCTGGCCGACGCCAAGGTCCTCGGCGCGCTGCACCTGGACGAGCTGCTGGCCGATCGCGAGCTGGACGCGTTCGTCGTGTTCTCCTCCGGCGCGGCCGTCTGGGGCTCCGGCGGCCAGATCGGTTACGCCGCGGCCAACTCCGTCGTCGACGGCGTCGTCCGCAGCCGCCGGGCGCGCGGCCTCACCGGCACCTCCATCGCCTGGGGCACCTGGGGCGGCGGCGGCATGTCCTCCGGCGAGACCGGCGACCACCTGGCCCGCATGGGCCTGGGCTCCATGGACCCCGCGCTGGCCCTGGCCGCCCTCAAGGGCGTGCTGGACCGCGACGAGGCCCACCTGGTCGTCACCGACATGGACTGGGCCCGCTTCGCCCCCGCCTACGCCCTGGCCCGCCCCCGCCCGCACATCGAGGCCATCCCCGAGGGCAGGGCCGCGCACGCCCCCGTGGCCGAGCCCGGCGACAGCACCGGCTCCGACCTCGCCGCCCGGCTCGCCCGGGGGCGGGCCGGCCCGCGCCGCGCCCTGCTGCTCGACGTCGTCCGCTCGCACGTGGCCGCCGTCCTCGGCTACGCCACCACCGACGAGGTCCAGCCCACCCGCGCGTTCAAGGACCTCGGCTTCGACTCGGTCACCGCCGTGGAGCTGCGCGACGTGATCGGCTCCGCCACCGGCGTCCGGCTCACCGCGACCGCCGTGTTCGACCACCCGACCCCCGCCGCGCTCGTGGAGCTGCTGCACGGCGAGCTGGTCGACGAGGGCGAGCGCCCCGTCGGCTCGGTGCTGGCCGAGCTGGACCGGCTGGAGATCGCCGCGTCCGGCCTCGCCCCGGAGGAGATCGAGGCCGGGCACGTCACCACCCGGTTGCGCGCCCTGCTCACCAAGCTCGACCAGGCTGTCGCGGGCGGTGGGCCCGCCGTGGCCGACCAGCTCGAAGCGGCGTCCGCCGACGACATCTTCGACTTCATCGACAACGAGCTCGGCATGGCCTGATTCGCCAGGCACGTCACTTCCCTTCCGGCACGGCAGACTTGGTGAGGACCACGATGGCGAACGAAGAGAAGCTCCTGGGCTACCTGAAGAAGGTGACCGCAGACCTCCACCAGACGCGCCAGCGCCTGCGCGAGGCCGAGTCCGAGGACCAGGAGCCGATCGCCATCGTGGCCATGGGCTGCCGCTTCCCCGGCGGGGTGCGCTCGCCCGAGGACCTGTGGAACCTCGTCGCCGACGGGGTGGACGCGATCACCCCGTTCCCCGAGGACCGGGGCTGGGACACCGAGGCCCTGATCGACCCCGACCCGGAGCGGCCTGGCTCCAGCTACGTCCGCGAGGGCGGGTTCGTCCACGACGCCACCGACTTCGACGCGGGCTTCTTCGGCATCTCCCCGCGCGAGGCCCTGGCCATGGACCCGCAGCAGCGGATCGTCCTGGAGACCTCCTGGGAGACCGTGGAGCGGGCCGGGATCGACCCGGACTCGTTGCGCGGCAAGCAGGTCGGCGTCTACCTCGGCTGCGGCGGGCAGGACTACTGGGACCGGCTCACCGACCTGCCCGACGAGGTCGAGGCGTACATGAGCACCGGCAGCACCTCCGCGGTGATCTCCGGCCGGGTCTCCTACGCCATGGGCCTGGAGGGCCCGTCGCTGACCGTCAACACGGCCTGCTCCTCGGCGCTGGTCGCGATCCACCTGGCCGCGCAGGCGCTGCGCGAGCGCGAGTGCTCGCTGGCGCTCGCGGGCGGTGTCACGGTCATGTCCACGCCGGGCGCGTTCGTCGCGTTCTCCCGCCAGCGCGGCCTGGCCCCGGACGGGCGCTGCAAGCCGTTCTCCGACGAGGCGGACGGCACCGGCTGGGGCGAGGGCGTCGGCGTGCTGCTGCTGGAGCGGCTCTCCGACGCGCGCCGCAACGGCCACGAGGTCCTCGCGGTCGTGCGCGGCTCCGCCCTCAACCAGGACGGCGCCTCCAACGGCCTCACCGCCCCCAACGGGCCCTCGCAGCAGCGGGTGATCCTGCAGGCGCTGGCCAACGCCGGCCTGTCCTCCACCGAGGTCGACCTGGTGGAGGCGCCCGGCACCGGCACCACCCTCGGCGACCCCATCGAGGCGCAGGCGCTGCTGGCGACCTACGGCCGCGAGCGCACCGCGGAGCACCCGCTGTGGGTCGGCTCGATCAAGTCCAACATCGGCCACGCGCAGGCCGCGGCGGCCGTCAGCGGCATCATCAAGGCCGTCATGGCGGTGCGCCACGGCGTGCTGCCCAAGACCCTGAACCTGGGCACGCCCTCCAGCCACGTGGACTGGTCGGCCGGGCACATCGAGCTGCTGGGCGAGTCCAAGCCGTGGCCCGCCCTGGACCGCCCGCGCCGCGCCGCCGTCTCCTCGTTCGGCGTCAGCGGCACCAACGGGCACATCATCGTCGAGCAGGCCGACCCCGCGCAGGACCCCGAGCCGGGGACCGGCTGGCCCGAGGGGGCGCCGGTGCCGTGGCTGCTGTCGGCCCGCACCGCCGCCGCGCTCGACGCGCAGGCCGCGCGCCTGGCCGACGGGCTGGACCCGGCGACCGCCGCCGTGGACGTGGCGGCGGCGCTGGCCACCACCCGCTCCGCCATGGAGCACCGCGCCGTGCTGCTGGTGGACGGCACCGCCGACACCGCCGACACCGCAGCCCGGTTGCGGGAGCTGTCCGCGAACGCCGTGCGCGGCGCCGTGGACGCGGGCCGCACCGCGTTCCTGTTCACCGGCCAGGGCTCGCAGCGCACCGGCATGGGGCGCGGGCTGCGCGAGGCGTTCCCGGCGTTCCGGGAGTCCTTCGACGCCACCTGCGCGCTGTTCGACCCGCTGCTGGACCGGCCGCTGGCCGAGGTCGTGCTCGGTGACGACCAGGAGTTGCTGGACCGCACCGGGTACAGCCAGCCCGCGCTGTTCGCGTTCGAGGTGGCGCTGTTCCGGTTGCTGGAGTCCTGGGGCGTGCGACCGGACTTCCTGGCCGGGCACTCGATCGGTGAGATCGCGGCGGCGCACGTCGCGGGCGTGCTCTCCCTGGAGGACGCCTGCACGCTGGTCGCCGCGCGCGGGAAGCTGATGCAGGCGCTGCCGTCCGGTGGCGCGATGCTCGCCGTCGAGGCGACGGAGGAGGA
>NZ_JBQGCX010000169.1:0-2609 GCF_052038725.1 Actinosynnema sp. | reverse complement strand
CCGGTTGTAGAGCGTGCCCGCGCTGACGCCCGCGCGCTGCGCGATCTCCTCCAGCGGCACGCCGAGGCCGCGCTCGCGGAACACCTCGGCCGCCGCGTCCAGCAGCTTCTCCAGGTTGCGGCGCGCGTCCTTGCGCAGCGTCCTGCCCGGCTCGGCCATGCCACCTCCCGAGAGAACTTGACACCAGTCTCAACTTGTTGCAGGGTTGCCCCCGCAGGAAGTTGACAGCCGCATCAAGTTATCGACCCGTACGGGGGATGATATGCGCAAGGTGATCGTCGTGTTCGGCGCGGGAACCGGGCTCGGCGCGGCCGTGGCCAGGCGGTTCGGCCGCGAGGGGTACCGGGTGGCGCTGGTCGCCAGGCGCAGGGACCGGCTGGACGCGCTGGTGGCGAAGCTGGCCGAGCAGGGGATCGAGGCGGAGGCCTTCACCGCCGACCTGTCCGACCACCGGGCAGCGCCCGCGCTGGTGGAGACCATCAGGGAGCGGATGGGCCGCATCGACGTGGTCGAGTACGCGCCGATCGGCGTGGACTTCGCGATGACGCCCGCCGCCGAGCTGACCACCGACCAGGTGCTCTCCCAGGTCGCGCTGTTCACGCTCACCCCGGTCGCGCTGGTCGGCGCCGTGCTGCCGGAGCTGCTGGAGCGCGGCGACGGCGCGGTGCTGATCGGCCAGGGCATGTCCGCCGCGCACCCGGTGCCGGGGCTGAGCGGGGTGAGCCTGGGCATGGCCGCGACCCGCAACTACGTCCACTCCCTGCACGGCGAGCTGGCCGGGCGGGGCGTCTACGCGGGCACCCTCACCATCGGCGCGATGATCGCGGGCAGCGCCGCGCACGAGCTGGTGGTCTCCGGCGAGCTGGGCGGCCTGCCGAAGGACGTGCCCACCGCCGACCCGGACGTGCTCGCGGAGCTGTACTGGGAGATGCTCACCACCCGCACCGAGGCCGAGCGGGAGTACCCGGCGCGCTGAGGCCGCCGGTCGGGAGCACAGGTCGGGCGCACAGGTCGGGCGCCCCGGTCAGGCGCCCGCGCGGACGGCCCAGAGCCTGCGCAGCAGCGGGTGCAGGATGACCACCAGCAGCGAGCCCCACACCAGCCCGCCCAGCTCCAGGTCGCCGACGGGGATGGTCAGGTCGCCGACCCCGGCGACCAGCGCGGCCCCGCCGACCAGCGCGTTGGCCGGGTTGGTCAGGTCCACCCGGTTGTCCAGCCAGATCCGCACGCCGACCACGGCGATCAGGCCGAACAGCACCAGGGTCGCCCCGCCGAGCGCGCCGGGCGGGATGGTGGACAGCAGGGCCAGGGCCTTCGGGCAGAACGACAGGGCGATCGCCGCCGCGGCCGTGACCGCGTAGGCGGCGGTGGAGAACACCCGCGTCACGCCCATGACGCCGATGTTCTCCGAGTAGGTGGTGGTGCCGACGCCGCCGCCGAGACCGGCCAGCGTCGTGGACAGGCCGTTGGCGATGACCGCGTCGCCGACGCTGCCGTCCAGGTCGCGGCCGGACAGCGCGGCGATCGCCTTGACGTGGCCGATGTTCTCGGCCACCAGCACGATGACCACGGGCAGGAACAGCAGCACCACGGACGGGCGGACCTCCGGCGCGTGCGCCTCGGGCAGGCCCCACCAGGCGGCCTCGGCCACGGCGGAGGTGTCCACGACGCCGAGCGCGAAGCCGAGGCCCCAGCCCGCCAGCACGCCGAGCAGGACCGAGAACCGGAAGAACGCGCGGCGGCCGAGCACCCCGCACAGCATGATCACGCCGAGGGTGAGCCCGGCGATGAGCGGCTGCTGGGAGAACGCGCCGGTGGAGGCCTTGGAGAGGTTCAGGCCGATCAGGATGACCACGGCGCCGGTGACGGCGGGCGGCATGATCGAGTCGAGCGTGCGCACGCCCAGCGCCTTGATCGCGATGCCGACGACCACGACCAGCAGCCCGGTGGCGAGCACGCCGCCGAGCTGGGCCGGGACGCCCTCGAGCCGGGCGGCCTGGAGCGGGGCGATGAACGCGAACGAGGAGCCGACGTAGCCGGGCACCCGGTTGCGGGTGATCATCAGGAACAGCAGGGTGCCGACGCCGGAGAACAGCAGGGTGGTGCCGACCGGCAGCCCGGTGGTGGCGGGGACGAAGACGGTGGCGCCGATCATGGCCACGAAGTGCTGCGCGCCGAACCCGAGGGTCAGCGGCCAACTGGGCCGCTCCTCCGGGGCGATGGTGTCACCCTCGGTGACCCGCCCGTCCCCGCGCACAGTCCACAACGCCACGTCCGCTGGACCTCCCGACCGCTCCGCGCTCCCCCGGCGCCCCCTCGCGCCGGACCTGGCGATCCTGCCACGCCACGTAGTGGGCAACGCTATATAACAGTCTGATAATCACACGATTGCAGCATGGTCCGCCAGACCCCGCGCGACGCACCGCAATGCCCGCTGCGCGAAGTGGTGCAGCCGAGCGCGGCGATCGGGCGCTCCCCACCTCGGGGGCTGGCGCGCTCCCGGAAGCCGGGAGCGGGCCGTCACCCTGGTGACGCTCCGGAGCCGGGCAACACGAAGGGCGCTCACAAAAGCGCTGTTCACGGGGTCCCCGCCCCCGGCGCGCCGCAGC
>NZ_JBQGCX010000168.1:0-2150 GCF_052038725.1 Actinosynnema sp. | reverse complement strand
CCCCCTCGGCCTGCGGGGATCAGCCCGCCGGGGTGGCGCTCGGCGCGGGCTGCGCCTGCGTGGAGCTCGGCTGCGCCGGGGTGGCGCTCGGCGGCTGCGAGGCCGTGCCGGTCGGCTCCGGCTGCGCCGGGGTGGAGCCGGGAGGCGTCGGGATCGGGCTGGACGAGGCGGTCGGGACCGGGGTTCCGCGCGTCGGCGCCGGGGTGGCGCTGGTCGGCCACACCTGGATCGGCCCGCAGGTCAGGTCGGCGGGCAGGTTGCCGCGCTCGTCGCCGCTGAGGTAGACGGCGCTGACGTAGTGGCGCCTGCCGGAGGCGCCGAAGCCGACCGCGACCCAGATGTCGTTGGTGATGCCGTAGTCGGTGATCGTCTGGCCGTGCGTCCAGCAATAGGCGGGCAGCTCCTGGTTGGCGGTGGTCCGGCCCACCACGTCGCAGGACGTGCCCTGGCACTCGCGGATGTTCGAGGACACCCACGGCGTGACGGTGTAGCCCGTCGGCGCGGGCGTCGAGGACGGGGTGACCGCCGGGGTGGAGGACGGGGTGACCGCCGGGGCCGTCGACGACGGCTCCGCGAGCGCGACGCCGCCCGCCAGCCCGGCGCCGAGCAGCACGGCCAGCCCGGTGGCGGCGGAGAGCTTGAGGGTTCTCATGATCTTCAGATAGCGGCCCTCCCCCGCGCCGGGTTGCACGGGAGGCGCAAAAATCGTCGCTCCCGCCCGCAGCGCCACCTGTCCGGTTGACGACAGAACCCGCTCACGCTCTGGGTACAACCGCGCACTCTCAGTAGGTTCGGGGACCATGCACCCAAGAGGAGCACTGGTCACCGCGCTCGCGGCGGTCCTCACCGCCACGATGGCGACCCCGGTCGCCGCCCAGCCCGCACCCCTGGTCGTCCCCGATCCCGCAGCCCACGTCGACCCGCTGATCGGCACCACCAACCTGGGCAACACCTTCCCCGGCGCGGTGCTGCCGTTCGGCATGTTCTCCTTCAGCCCCGAGGGCACGCGCGGCAACACCCTGCGCGCCGCCGCGCCCGGCGGCTACCGGCACGACGCGACGCGGCTGCGCGGGTTCAGCCTGACCCACATGTCCGGCACCGGCTGCGCGGGCGGCTCGGGGGACGTGCCGCTCTTCCCGCACGTCGGCGAGGTCACCACCAGCCCGGCCTCGGACGCCACCGACGCGCTCTACGCCAGCGACTTCGCGCACGCCGACGAGACCGCGAGACCCGGCCGCTACGACGTGCGGCTCAAGTCCGGCGCGCGGGTGGAGCTGACCGCGACCGCCCGCACCGGCGCGGGCCGCTTCACCTTCCCGGCGGGCAAGCCCGCGACGGTGCTGGTGAACACGGCCAAGTCGCTGGTGGGCAGCAGCGACGCGAGCACGACCGTGGACGTGGCCAAGCGCACCGTGACCGGGTCGGTGACCAGCGGCAACTTCTGCGGGTACCTCAACCAGGCGGGCAGGCGCAGCTACTACACCCTGCACTTCGCGCTGGAGTTCGACCGGCCGTTCACCAGTGTCGGCACCTGGACCGACGCGGCCGTGACCCCCGGTTCGACCTCGGCGCGCGGCGGCACCACGTACGGCACGAACGGCTGGCCGGTGCTGGGCAGGGGATCGGGCGCGTACCTGGGGTTCGAGCCCGGATCGACGGTGGGCGTGCGGGTGGGGATCTCGTACGTCAGCCAGGCCGGGGCGGTGCGCAACCTGCGCGCGGAGAACACCGGCAGGCCGTTCGAGGACCTGCGCGACGACGCCTACCGGGTCTGGCAGGACCAGCTGCGCAAGATCGAGGTTGGCGGCGGCTCGGACGCCGACCGCACCAAGTTCTACACCGCGCTCTACCACTCCCTGTTGCACCCCAACGTGTTCAGCGACGTCGACGGCCGGTACGCGGGCTTCGACGGCAAGGCGCACGAGGTGTCCGGGCGGCAGGAGGCCCAGTACGCCACGTTCTCCGGCTGGGACGTCTACCGCTCGCAGGTCCAGCTCCTCACCCTCCTCGAACCGGACGTGGGCTCGGACATCGCGCAGTCGCTGCTCAACCAGGCCGAGCAGAACGGCGGCGTCTGGGACCGCTGGACGCACGCCTCCGGCGGCACGCACGTGATGAGCGGCGACCCGTCCGCCCCGGCCCTCGCGGGC
>NZ_JBQGCX010000167.1:0-2654 GCF_052038725.1 Actinosynnema sp. | reverse complement strand
CGGCCACCGCCGTCTGCACCGCCGCGACCACGGCCCGCGCGATCGACGCCGTGTTCACCGGCAACTGCGGCAGCACCGACACGTCCCCGGCCTCGATCCGCCGCAACGCGCCGTGCAGCAGCGTCTCCGCCACCGCGACCTGCGCCTCGACCTCCCCGGCCACCACCTGGATGCGCTCGGTCGTCGCGATCGGCCTCCCCAGCCCCGCAGGGACCCGCGCGCGGGCGAAGTCCACGAACGCCGCGCGCGCCGCCCGCGCCACCCCCACGTACAGCGCCGAGTGCGCGAACCCGCCCGGCCCGGTGGTCGCGGCCGGATCGCGGTAGCGGCCGTCCGCGCCGCGCGGGATCTCCACGAACGCCTCCTCCGGCAGCTCGACGTCCCGGTACACCACGTCGTGCGTGTTGGAGGCCCGCAACCCCAGGTGGTCCCACGTCTCGACCCACTCGATGCCCGGCAGGTCCGCCGCGACCAGCGCGTGCCCGACCCTCGGCGGCTCGACCCCCGGCTCCTGCGCGACCACCCACACCACGTGGCACACCAGCGCCGAACCCCCGGTGGCGTAAGCCTTCCGGCCGTTCAGCACCCACCCCGACGTGGTGCGCCGCAGCGTCGTCGCGGGCAGCCCGCCGCGCGCGGGCGCGCCCAGCTCCGGCTCGGCCCGCACCGCGTTCACCGGCGCGGGCCCGCGCGCCGACCGCTCCAGCACGTCCGCGTACAGCTTCTCCGGCCAGTGCGGGCGCGCGGCCTCGGAGGCGTGCGCCACCAGGGTGTTCGCCGCGATCAGCGCCACCGAAGGATCACCCTCGCCCAGCGCGGTCAGCACCCGCGCCACGTCCCGGTGCCCCAGCTCCGGACCACCGTGCCGCCGCGCCACCGACGCGGTCAGCAACCCCGCCCGGTGCGCGACCTCCAAGCCCCGCACCGGGATCGCGCCGCTGCGGTCGTACTCCTCGGCGGTCGCCGCGACCTCCGCCGTCACCGCCGCGAGCGCGCCCTCCGACAGGTCGGGCGCCGGGAACCCCGTCACCGCCCCGCCTCCGCGAACCGCCGGTAGTCCTCGCCGTAGTTGCCCAGGTGCTCGGACTGGAGCTTCCCGCGCGTGCCGGTCGCCTCGCGGTGCGCGAGTTCCTGGCGCACCAGGGGAAGCACGTGCTCGCCGTAGTCCACCGCGTCCGCGAGCGTGTCGTACCCCCGGATGCTCACCAGGTCCGCGCCCCGGTCCACGTAGTCCAGGATCGCCGCCGCCACCGTCTCGGGCGAGCCGACCAGCGCCGTCGACGCCCCCGCCGCGTTCGTCACCGCCGCAGTCCTGGTCCACAGCGCCCGGTCGTACAGCTCGGACCGCTCGGCGAACGACAGCGCCCGCTGCGACCCCACGTTCTGCGGCGCGTCCCGGTGGTGACTCTGCTTGCCGTACGCGGACTTCGCGAACGTCTCGCCGATCCTCGCCACGTACTCGTGCGCCTTGCGCCACGCCAGTTCGTCCGTCTCGGCGACGATCGGCCGGAACGTCACCCAGATCCTCGGCAACGTCGTGCGCCCGGCGGCGCGCGCGATCGCGTGCACCCGCTCGATCTCGCCGCGCAGGTCGTCCAGCGGCTCGCCCCAGAAGCTGAACACGTCCGCCTGCTCGCCGCCCACCTGGAACGCCTGGTCGGACTGGCCGCCGATGGAGATCGGGATCGTCTCGCCGTGCGGGGCGAAACCGGGGCCGAAGTCGTCGAACCGGTAGAACTCGCCCTCGTGGCTGAACGGCGCCCGCTCGCCCCACGCCCGCCGCAGCAGGTCGATGTACTCGGCGGTGCGCGCGTAGCGGCGGTCCTTCGGCAGGTAGTCGCCCTGCCTGGCCTGCTCGGCGTCGCTGCCGCCGGAGATCAGGTGCACCACCGCCCTGCCCTCGGTGAGCTGGTCCAGCGTCGCCAGCTTCTGTGCCGCCACCAGGGGGAACGTGGTGTTCGGGCGCAGCGCCACGATCGGCTTGATCCGCTCGGTGAGCTGGCCGACCGCCGAGGCCACGACGAACGAGTCGGCGCTGTTCGAGCCGTAGGGCAGCAGCGTGTAGTCGTAGCCGCCGTCCTCCAGCGCCCGCACGTACTTCCGGAAGTAGCCGAGGTCGATCCCCCTGGTGGGAACCGGGTTCAGCTCGGTGGACGGGTTCAGGTGCGAGAGGCTGATGAACTCGACCCCCCGCGCCGCGGTGTCGGGGATCTGCTGGGTGAAGACGGGTGCGCTGGTCACGTCACCGAACGTATGGGCCGGTCTCGGCGGGCGTCCAAGACAAGAGCGCGATGGGTTCCGATAGTGCCGCGTTATGGCCCCCGGCAAGAAGATCACGCGCCCTGCGCCGCCGCCGTGCCGTGCGCGCCCGCGCCGGGCACGAGCTGCAAGTGGGGCCGCTGCGCGAAGAAGTCCACGCCCGCGCTCAGCGCCGCCCGCTCCACGTCCGCGTCCAGCCCGCGCCGCGACACCATGCGCAGGTGCGTCGTGCCCGCCTCCGGCAGGTCCGAGCACACCACGAGCCCCTGCGGGCGCGACCCGGCGTTGGGCAGCAGCGCCACCCCCAACCCGGCCCTGACTCCGGCCAGCACCCCCTCCAGCGTCGTGGACTGCGCGGTCACCCGCACCTGGTGCCCCTCACCGGTCAGCACGGA
>NZ_JBQGCX010000166.1:0-1590 GCF_052038725.1 Actinosynnema sp. | reverse complement strand
ACGGGGAACTCCGGAACCACCCGCACCAGGTCCGGCACCTTGAACGCGGCCACGCCCCGCTCGCGCACGAACCGGCGCAGCTGCGGCCCGGTCGGCTCCGCGCCGCCCGGCACCGGCACCACCTAGGCGCAGGTCCGCTCGCCCAGGTAGGCGTCCGGCACCGCGACCACCGCCGCGTCCAGCACCAGCGGGTGCGCCATCAGGTGGTCCTCGACCTCCTCGGCGGCGACCTTCTCCCCGCCCCGGTTGATCTGCTCCTTGGCCCGGCCCACCACCTCCAGGTGCCCGGACGGCAGGCGCCGCACCAGGTCCCCGGTCCGGTAGAAGCCGTCCTCGGTGAACGCGGTCGCGTTGTGCGCGTCGGCCCGGTAGTAGCCCCGGATCGTGTAAGGCCCCCTGGTGAGCAGCGCGCCCACCTCGCCCGGCGGCACCTCGGCGTGCGAGGGCGCGGCCGGGTCGTCCGGGGCGACCACGCGCACCTCGTCGTCCTCGGAGATCGGGCGGCCCTGCGTGGTGAGCGCCAGCTCCTCCGGCTCGTCCAGCCGGGTGTAGCAGACCAGGCCCTCGGCCATGCCGAACACCTGCTGCAACCGGCAGTCCAGCGCGGGCCCGATCCGCGCGGCCAGCTCCCGGCCGCACTTCGCGCCGCCGACCAGCAGAACGTCCAACGTGGACAGATCGCGGTCGGTGCGGGCGGCGGCCTGGGTCCACGCGGCGGCCAGCGGCGGCACCACGCCGGTGATCGTGACGCCCTCGGCCTCGATCAGCCGGAACGCGGTGTCCGCGTCCGGGCGCGGGGCCAGCACGATCGTCGCGCCCGCGTGGACCGCGCCGAGGACGCCGGGGCTGCTCATCGGGTAGTTGTGCGCCACCGGGAGTGCGACCAGGTACACGCTCTCCCCGGTCAGCTCGCAGATCCGGGCGCTCTCCCGGACGCTGCACAGGTAGTCGTCGTGGGTGTGCGGGATCAGCTTCGGCAGTCCCGTGCTGCCCCCGGAGAGCTGGAGGAACGCCACGCCCGACGGATCGGGCTCGGGCAGCTCGCGCGGCGGCGTCGACGCCAGGTCGGTGAACTCGGGCGTGCCCACCACGAGCACGTCCCGCACCGAGGGCGCCTCGGCCGCCACGTCCCGCGCGGTGGCCGCGTGGTCGTGCCGCTCGTGCACGCCCGTGGTGATGATCGCGACGGCCTCGGACTGGCGCGCGAAGTGCGTCAGCTCGCTCCGCCGGTGCGCCGGGAGCGCGAACACCGGCCACGCGCCCGCCCGCCACAGCCCGAACACCACCGGCAGGAACTCCGGGACGTTCGGCAGTTGCAGCACCACCCGGTCCCCGGCGCCGATGCCGCGCGCGACGAGTCCGGCGGCGACCCGGTGCGCCCGCTCGTCCAGCTCCGCGTACGACCACCGCGAGGTGACGCCGTCCCGCTCGCCGACGACGGCGGTGCGGGTGGGGTGCTCGCGCGCGGTGTCGCCGAGCAGCGCCCCGAGCGTCCGCCCGGCCCAGTGCCCGGCGGCCCGGTACCGCTCGACGAACTCCGGCGGCCACGGGGTGTGGTCGCGCTGGTGGCCGTGCCCGGTGGGGTCCGCG
>NZ_JBQGCX010000165.1:0-3327 GCF_052038725.1 Actinosynnema sp. | reverse complement strand
GGTGTCCGAGGTGGGCCGCGAGCACACCCTGGTGCGCACGCTGCGGCCGGTGCTGGACCTGTACGACTACGTGCTGGTGGACTGCCAGCCCTCGCTCGGCCTGCTCACGGTGAACGCGCTGGCCGCCGCCGACGGGGTGCTGATCCCGCTGGAGTGCGAGTTCTTCAGCCTGCGCGGGGTGGCGCTGCTGATCGACACCATCGAGAAGGTCCGGGAGCGGTTGAACCCCAAGCTGGAGATCACCGGGATACTGGCCACCATGTACGACCCCCGCACCCTGCACTCCCGCGAGGTGATGGCGCGCGTGGTGGAGGCCTTCGGCGACGTCGTCTTCGACACGGTGATCAACCGGACCGTGCGGTTCCCGGAGACCACCGTCGCAGGCGAGCCGATCACCCGGTGGGCGCCGCGCTCCGCGGGCGCCCGCGCCTACCGCGCCCTGGCGCGCGAGGTGATCGCCAGGTGACCCGTCGCCCCACCTTGCCGGGCGCGTCGGAGCTGTTCCGCTCGACTGTCGCGTCCCAGCCTGCCGTCACGTCCCAGCCCGTCACGTCCCAGTCCGGCGCGTCCCCGTCCGGCTCCGCCTCCGGGGAGTCCGAGGTCGTGCTGACGGCCCGCACCGCGCTGCCCCCGAGGACCGAGCCCGCCGCCACCGCGGTGGGACCCGACGTCGTCGGCGTGGTGGGCCCGAAGGTGGTGGGCGCGGACGTGGTCGGCGCCGACGACCCGGCCGCCGACAGCGGGCGCCGGGGGAGCGGGCGGGAGAAGCACAGCACCAAGTTCACCGTGTACGCCTCCGACGAGGAGCTGCTGGCGCTGGAGCAGGCCAAGCTGGTGCTGCGCGGCAGCCACGGGCTCGTGGTCGACCGGGGCCGGGTGGTGCGCGAGGCCATCGCGATCGTGCTGGACGACCTCGAAGGGCGCGGCGACGACTCGCTGCTCGTGCGCAGGTTGCGCGAGCGGTGAGCGGCGGCACCACGGCGGACGGCACCGGCGGCGCCGGTGGCACCACGGGCGACGTCACGTCCGCGCCCGACACCCCCGGCGGTGATCGCCCGGCGGACCGCGAGGCCGTGCCCGACACTCGGCCCGTGGCCGACGAGGTGGCCGACGGGCGGTTCAAGGTTCGGCTCACCAACTTCGAGGGGCCGTTCGACCTCCTGCTGCAGCTGATCTCGCAGCACACGCTCGACGTGACCGAGGTCGCCCTGCACCGGGTCACCGACGACTTCATCGCGCACATCCGGGGCCTCGGCGACGCCTGGGACCTGGACGAGACCACCGAGTTCCTGGTCATCGCGGCCACCCTGCTCGACCTCAAGGCCGCCAGGCTGCTGCCCCAGGGCGACGTGGAGGACGAGGAGGACCTGGCGCTGCTGGAGGCGCGGGACCTGCTGTTCGCGCGGCTGCTCCAGTACCGGGCGTACAAGCAGGTCGCGGCCCTGTTCGCCGAGCTGGAGCAGGGCGCGCACCGGCGGTACCCGCGCTCGGTCGCGCTGGAGCGGCGGTTCGAGGGGCTGCTGCCCGAGGTGATGCTCGGCGTCGACCCCCGGCGGTTCTCCGAGATCGCGGCCGTGGTGTTCCGGCCCAAGCCGCCGCCGACCGTGTCCACCGCGCACGTCCACCAGCACCGCATCTCGGTGCGCGAGCACGCGGCGCTGCTGCGCGAGCGGCTCGCCGAGCTGGGCACGGCCACGTTCACCGAGCTGGTCGCGGACTGCGAGAACACCCGGGAGGTCGTGGCGCGCTTCCTGGGGCTGCTGGAGCTGTACCGGGAGAAGGTGCTGGCGTTCGAGCAGCCCGAGGCGCTGGGCGAGCTGAGCGTCACGTGGGTCGGCGGCAGCGTCGAGGAGGCCCGCGCGGTGGCGGCGGACGACGACGAGGACGAGGAGTACGGGTGAGCGTGACCGACGACGCGGAGGCGTCCGCCGTCGACCTGTCCGACGACGCGGAGTTCGAGAGCGCGCTGGAGTCCGTGCTGCTCGTCGTGGACACCCCGATCGACGAGCAGCAGCTCGCGGGCGTGTTCGAGCAGCCCGCCCGGCGGGTCAGGGCGACCCTGCGGCGGATGTCCGAGCGCTACACCGCCTCGGGCAGCGGCATCGACCTGCGTAGAATCGGCGACGGCTGGCGGTTCTACACGAGGGACCGCCACGCGCCATTCGTGGAGAAGTTGCTGCTCGACGGGCAGCGCGCCAAGCTCACGCGGGCAGCGCTGGAGACGCTCGCCGTGATCGCCTACCGGCAGCCCGTCACCAGGGCGCGCGTCGCGGCGGTCCGCGGCGTCAACGTCGACGGGGTGATCCGCACGCTGGTCGCGCGCGGGCTCATCGCCGAGGCGGGCAACGACAACGACACGGGTGGCATCCTTTACCGGACTACCGAACTGTTCCTGGAGCGGTTGGGGCTGGCGTCGCTGACCGACCTGCCCCCGATCGCTCCCCTGCTGCCCGAAGTGGATGCGATCGACGATGTCTGACCCCGGTTCTGAAGGCGTTCGGCTCCAGAAGGTGCTGGCCAAAGCGGGGATCGCCTCCCGGCGGGTCGCCGAGGAGCTCATCGAGCTCGGCCGCGTCCAGGTGGACGGCGAGGTGGTGCGCGAGCAGGGCCGCCGCATCGACCCCGACAAGGCGGTCGTGCACGTGGACGGCGTGCGCGTGGTGCTCCAGGAGGACGTCGTCACGCTCGTGCTGAACAAGCCGCGCGGGATGCTGTCCACCATGCACGACGACGCGCACCGGCCGTGCGTGGGCGACCTGCTGGTGAACCGCAAGGAGCGGCTGTTCCACGTCGGCAGGCTGGACGCCGACACCGAGGGCCTGCTGCTGGTGACCAACGACGGCGACCTCGCGCACCGGCTCATGCACCCCTCCTACGAGGTGCCCAAGACCTACCTGGCCGAGGTGCCCGGCCCGATCCCGCGCGACCTGGGCAAGCGGCTGCGCTCCGGCGTCGAGCTGGAGGACGGGCCGGTCAAGGTGGACTCGTTCAAGCTGATCTCCTCGCTGCCCGGCAGGGCGCTGGTGGAGGTCGTGCTGCACGAGGGGCGCAAGCACATCGTGCGGCGGCTCCTGGAGGCCGTGGGGCACCCGGTGCAGACGCTGGTGCGCACCGCGGTGGGCGAGGTGCGGCTGGGCAACCAGCGGCCCGGCTCGCTGCGCGTGCTGAACCGGCAGGAGGTCGGGTCGCTGTACAAGGCCGTGGGCATGTAGGTCGACGGGGTTCGTGCGAGAGCGCTCTCGCCGACGCGGGGCCGCACCGGGTCGCCGGGGCGGCCCCCTCGCGGGGGCCCGGGCGGGGGGGGGGGACCCGCGGCCCCGCCGCCGG
>NZ_JBQGCX010000164.1:0-5632 GCF_052038725.1 Actinosynnema sp. | reverse complement strand
GCAGCGGCCGAGCAGCGGGTAGCTGCCCGCAGCCTCCTCCCCCCCTGCGGTGCGCGCTTGGAACGGTTGCGCGGCACGGTGTTCGCGGGGTGTGGTGAGCCCTCAGCCCTCGTCACCCGGTGGGTGGGTGGGTGACGGGGCGGCGGGTTTCACCATTTCGTGCGAGCGGGACCGGTCAGAGGACGCGGCCCCGGAGCATGACCACGCTCGGGTGCCGCAGGACGGACAGGTCCTGCCTGGGGTCGGTCGGGTAGACGACGACGTCGGCCGCCGCGCCCTCCACGAGGGACGGGAAGCCGAGCCACTCGCGGGCGGCCCACGAGGCGGCCCCGATGGCCCGCTCGGCGGTCATGCCCGCGTTCCGCAGCGCGGCGATCTCGTCGGCGATGCGGCCGTGCGCGATGCCGCCGCCCGCGTCGGTGCCCGCGTAGACCGGGACGCCCGCCTCGATCGCCTTGCCGACGGTGTCGCGGTTGCGCGCGTGCAGGGCGAGCATGTGCCGCTGGTACGCCGGGTACCGGTCCGCTCCCGCCGCGATCGCCGGGAACGTCTCGATGTTGATCAGCGTGGGCACCAGGGCCGTGCCGCGCGCGGCCATCAGCGCGATGGTCTCGTCGGTCAGGCCGGTGCCGTGCTCGACGCAGTCGATCCCCGCGGCGAGCAGGCCAGGCAGGGCGTCCTCGCCGAACACGTGGGCGGTGACGCGCGCCTTGGCCTCGTGGGCTACGGCGATCGCCTCGGCGAGCACCTCGTCCGGCCACAGCGGGGCGAGGTCGCCGGTCTCCCGGTCGATCCAGTCGCCGACGAGCTTGACCCAGCCGTCCCCGTCCGCCGCCTGCTCGGCGACGATCGCGGGCAGCTCCGCCGGGTCCTGGACCTCGACGCCGATGTGCCGCAGGTACCGCTTGGGCCGGGCGACGTGCCTGCCCGCGCGGATGATCCTGGGCAGGTCGAGCCGCTCCTGCAGCGGCCGGGTGTCCACCGGGGACCCGGCGTCGCGCAGCAGCAGCGCGCCCGAGGCCCGGTCGGCCACGGCCTGCTCGACCGCCTCGTCCAGCTCGACCGCGCCCCTCGGGCCGAGGCCGACGTGGCAGTGCGCGTCGACCAGGCCCGGCACGAGGTAGCCGCCGTCCACGACGGTCCGCGCGCCGGGCACCGGGGCGGTCCGCACGCGCCCGTTGACCACCCAGAGGTCGCGCGGCTCGCTCTCCGGGAGGACGACGCCGCGCAGGTGCAGACCGCTCACTTGCCGAACTTCAGCTTGGTCGGGTCGACGCCGGGGGGCAGCTCGTTCATGCCGCCGCCGAGGCCGGGCGGGAGCTGACCGGGGGGCATCCCCGGCATCCCGCCGGGCATCCCACCGGGGAACATGCCGGGCATGCCGGGGAAGCCGCCGCGCACCTTCGGCGGCGTCGGGCCGCGCCCGCCCTTGCCCTTCTTGCCCTTCTTGCCCTTGGCGTTCTTGCGGTTGTTCTTGCCGCCCGCGCCGGGCAGGCCGAAGCGGCCCGCCATCTGCGACATCATCTTGCGGGCGTCGAAGAACCGGGTCACGAGGTCGTTGACGTCGCTGACCCGCACGCCGGAGCCGTTGGCGATGCGCAGCCGCCGCGAGGCGTTGATGATCTTCGGGTCGTCCCGCTCGGCGGGGGTCATGCCCCGGATGATCGCCTGCACGCGGTCGAGGTGCTTCTCGTCCAGCATCGCGAGCTGGTCCTTCATCTGACCCGCGCCGGGCAGCATCCCCAGCAGGTTCGCGATGGGGCCCATCTTGCGGATCGCGAGCATCTGCTCCAGGAAGTCCTCCAGCGTGAGCTGGCCGGACCCCATCTTCACGGCGGCGGCCTCGGCGCGCTCGGCGTCGAAGGCCTGCTCGGCGTGCTCGATGAGGGTCAGCACGTCGCCCATGCCGAGGATGCGGCTGGCCATCCGGTCGGGGTGGAAGACGTCGAAGTCCTCCAGCTTCTCCCCGTTGGAGGCGAACAGGATCGGCTGGCCGGTGACCTCGCGGACGCTCAGCGCCGCGCCGCCCCGCGCGTCGCCGTCGAGCTTGGTGAGCACGACGCCGGTGAAGCCGACGCCCTCGCTGAAGGCGGTCGCGGTGTTGACCGCGTCCTGGCCGATCATGGCGTCGACGACGAACAGGACCTCGTCGGGGTTCACGGCGGCGCGGATGTCCGCGGCCTGCCGCATCATCTCCTCGTCGACGCCGAGGCGACCGGCGGTGTCGACGACGACGATGTCGTGCTGCGCCCGCTTGGCCTCCTCGATGCCGCGCTTGGCGACGTCGACCGGGTTCCCCACGCCGTTGCCCGGCTCGGGGGCGAACACCGAGACGCCCGCGCGCTCGCCGACGACCTGGAGCTGGGTGACCGCGTTGGGGCGCTGGAGGTCGCAGGCGACCAGCAGCGGGGTGTGGCCCTGGCCGCGCAGCCACTTGGCGAGCTTGCCCGCCAGGGTGGTCTTACCGGCGCCCTGGAGGCCCGCGAGCATGATCACCGAGGGCGGGTTCTTCGCCAGGTTGATCCGGCGGGTCTCGCCGCCGAGGATCGCGACGAGCTCCTCGTTGACGATCTTGATGACCTGCTGGGCCGGGTTCAGCGCCTGGGAGACCTCCGCGCCCTTGGCGCGCTCCTTCACCTTCGCGATGAAGGCGCGCACGACGGGCAGCGCGACGTCGGCCTCCAGCAGCGCCACCCGGATCTCCCGCGCGGTGGCGTCGATGTCGGCGTCGGAGAGCCGCCCCTTGCCCCGCAGGTTCTGCAGGACCGAGGTGAGCCGGTCGGAAAGGGTGTTGAACACGGTGCCGCCAGACCTCGCACGTCGTCGGATGATCACGGGCCGCGTCGACCCCCGTCGGGCGCGGGACCGGGCGGCGATTGCCTTCCCGCCAGAGTAGCCGCACCGGGACGCGGGCATGTCACGGACGGTCGCGGGTCCTCGCGCGGCGGCGGGGGAAAAGCGGTGGTCGGGCGGCCGGACGGCGCAGCGGGGGTGGTTCGGGAGGCGGCGGGCGGGGCGGTCGGGAGCTTGCGCGCGTCGGCGGCGGGCGGGTCAGCCGCCCGCCGGGTCGGGGCGGGCCGCTCAGCCGGTCACCGCGAGGCGCAGGCGGTCCGCCCTGGTCAGCCTGGTGAGGGCGCGCCAGCCGCGCGGCGGGCGCTCCTCGGTGAAGCGGGCGCGGAAGGCCTCGGCCCTGCGGACGTGCCTGGCGAACGAGTGGTGCCTGATCACCCGGCCGCGCCTGACCTGCCCGCTGAACGCCTCGTCCGGGCTGGCGTCGAGCCACAGGAAGTGCCTCGGCCGCCCGGACAGCGCGCCAACCACGACCAGCGCGGCCCGCGTGGTGGCGCGCGTGGCGGGCTCGTGCACCAGCAGCAGGCCGGGCGAGGCGAGTGCGTGCCAGAGCACCCTGGTCCGGTGCGCCAGGTGGACCAGCGGCCGGTACCAGCGGTACGGCAGCCCGGTGGGGAGCGCGGCGCGCAGCGCCGCCGGGACCTGGTCCGAGTCGAGCACGACGGTGGGCTCGCCACCCGTGTCGACGGTGGCCAGGAGGGTCGACTTGCCCGCGCCCGGCAGTCCGGCCAGCACGATGAGCGAGCGCGGCGCCACGGCGACGGTGGTCATCGTTTCCATGCTAAACAGACGTTTCGGACACCGGATAGTTCCCCCGTCGAATGGTGTCGCCACCCACAGCGCGCGGCGGGCAACCCTGGGCGACCCCGCCGCGCGGGGCGCCCGACCTGGGCCGACCCGGTCGGGGACGAGCCGCGACCGGCGTGGTTCACCCACCCCCCTGGTGGCAGAACTACGCACTCCGATCGCGCCCGCTCCCCGCGCCCACCCGCGCAAGGGGTAACCCGTCCGAGCGATGACCACTCCCCGTGCGGGGACCTCCGGGCGGTCGGTCCGGGAGCGCCAACCGCGCCGGAGGCCTGGTGGCCCGAGCCGACCCAACCCCTCGGTGGACCGAACCGGGCCCCGGTTCGCGGCGCCCGGTGTCCCCCCTGGCGCCACACCGCAGAGCCTGCCGTTCGGCGGACCGCGGGGGCAGCGTGACCTCCCCCGATCGGGTGTACGTAGTGCTACGCACTCACCCTGAGGAAGCCAGCACAGCGCGCTCCACCGCGATCCGGTCCACATCCCCGGACGCGGAGGTGACGGCGAACGAGTCCACGACCGTCCCGCCAAGCGTCGCCACCCGCGCCCACCGCACGTCCAACCCGCACCGCTCCAGCGCGTCCGCGACCCGGTGCAGCAGCCCGATCCGGTCCGCCGCCCGCAGCTCCAGCACCACCGACCCGGTCGACTCGTCGTCGAACCACAGCACCCGCGCGGGCGGCGGGTCCAGCGGCGGGCCGCCGTAGTCGCGCTCCTTGGCGGCCAGCTTCTCGGCCAGCGGCAGCGACCCGTCGACCGCGCGCGCGAACTGCTCGCGCAGCAGCGCCACGTCCGGCAGCGACCCGAACCTCGGCGACACGGTGAACACCTGCACCCCGGTGCCCTCGTGCGAGGCCACCACGGCGGCGTGCACCTCCAGCGAGTTGAGCGCCAGCACGCCCGCCGCCCTGGACAGCAGCCCCGGCCGGTCCGGCGCGGCCACCGACACCGTCGCGACCTGCCCGGACGCCTCCAGCAGCACGTCCGGCCGCCCCGACGCGGTGACGGAGACGGCCAGCTCGCGCTGCCGCTCGTCCAGCGGCTCCGGCGCGGGCAGCGGGTCGCCCGCCATGGCCGCGCGGCAGCGCGCCACCAGGTCCCGCACCAGCGACGCCTTCCAGTCCGACCACACGCCGGGCCCGGTCGCCACCGAGTCGCACTCGGCGAGCGCGTGCAGCAGCTCCAGCAGCACCGGGTCGCCGCCGAGGGTGTCGACGACGCGCCGCACGGTCGCCTCGTCCTCCACGTTCCGCCGGGTCGCGGTGTGCGGCAGCAGCAGGTGGTGCCGGACCATCGCGGTCAGCACCTCCACGTCGTTCGGCCACAGCCCGAGCCGCTCGCCGATCTGGGTGGCCAGCGCGGCGCCGACCTCGGAGTGGTCGGCCTGCCTGCCCTTGCCGATGTCGTGCACCAGCGTCCCCAGCAGCAGCAGGTCCGGCCGGGACACCCTGGTGACGAGCTTGGCCGCGTGCGCGGTGGCCTGCACCAGGTGCCGGTCGACGGTCCAGGTGTGCGCGGCGTCGCGGGGCGGCAGGTCGCGGACCGCGCCCCACTCCGGGAACAGCCTGCCCCACAGCCCGGTGCGGTCCAGCGCCTCCACCACGTCGACCAGACCGGGTCCGGCGCCGAGCAGCGCGAGCAGCTCGTCGCGGGCCTCGCGCGGCCACGGCTGGCGCAGCTCCGGCGCGGAGTCGGCGAGCCGGGACAGGGTGCCCGCGGCGATGGGGTGCTTGGAGCGCGCGGCGGCGGTGGCCACGCGCAGCAGCAGCGCCGGGTCCCTGGTGGGCGAGGCGTCGCGGGCCAGCGCCACCTCGGAGCCGTGCAGCACGACGCCCTCGTCCAGCGGCTTGCGGACGGGCGCGCGGCGCAGCGGCGAGCGGGCGAACACGCCGAGGCCCCGGCGGGGCGCGGCGGCGCGGGCGGCGCGCGTGGCGACGTCGACCGCGTAGACGATGGTGCGCGCGGCCGAGGACAGCGC
>NZ_JBQGCX010000163.1:0-2407 GCF_052038725.1 Actinosynnema sp. | reverse complement strand
GGGATCTGGCGGCACCCGGCGTTCACCGACGTGGGGCGCGGCGACGACCTGGCCGTGCTCCAGCTCGACGGCCCGGTCGCGGTCGAGCCCGTCCGGGTCGGCGACGCCGTCGCGGGCCGCACCGCCACCGCCTACGGCTGGGGCCGCACCGCCGAGAGCGGCCCGGTGTCCTCGGTGCTGCGCCAGGTCGACGTGCCGATCCGCGCGGACCACGACTGCGCCGCCGCGCTCGCCGGCTACCGCGCCGACGCGATGCTGTGCGCGGGCTTCCCGGACGGCGGCAGGGACGCCTGCACGGGCGACTCCGGCGGCCCGCTGGTCTCCGACGGCCTGCTCGTCGGCGTCGTCTCCTACGGCCGGGGCTGCGCCCGCGCGGGCCAGCCCGGCGCCTACACCCGGCTCGGCCACTACCGCGACCGGCTCTGACGCCGCGCGCCGCGACGGCGCGGCGGCGCCGTCGCGGCCGGGGTGACCGGGATCGCCGTTCGCCGCCCGAACGACCGCGCCCGTGCTACCAATTCAGGGTGACGCAACACCACCCGGCGACCCTGCGCAGGCAGTGGGCGGCCGACCTCACCGCGACCCAGCTGTACGCGCTGCTCAAGCTGCGCGTCGACGTGTTCGTCGTCGAGCAGAACTGCCCGTACCCCGAGCTGGACGGCCGCGACCTCGAACCGGGCACCCGGCACCTGTGGCTGGAGGAGGACGGCGAGCCGCAGGCGTACCTGCGGCTGCTGGAGGAGCCCGGCGGCGTCCTCCGCGTCGGCCGGGTCGTCACCGCGCGGACCGCGCGAGGCAAGGGCTTCAGCCGCCGCCTCATGGTCGCGGCCATGGCCGAGATCGGCGACGCCGAGGCGGTGCTCGACGGGCAGACCTACGTCGTGGACTTCTACGCCTCGTTCGGGTTCGCCCCCGAGGGCGAGGAGTTCATCGAGGACGGGATCCCGCACCTGCGGATGCGCCGGCCTCGGCGATGACCTCGACCGCGCGCGCCAGGTCCGCCTCGGACAGGTCGGCGCGCGCGCTCAACCGCAGCCGCGACACCTGGTCCGGCACCGACGGCGGCCGGAAGCACCCGACCAGCACGCCCCGCTCCCGGCACGCCTCGGCCCACGCGACCGCGACCTCCGGCGACGGCGCGAGCACCGACACCACCGCCGCGCTCGGCTCGCTGGCCCGGAAACCCCGCTCCCGCAACCGGTCCGACAGCAGGCGGGCCGCCTCGCGCACCCGCTCGGGGCGCTCCGGCTCCTCCTTGAGCGCCTTCAGCGACGCCAGCGCCGCCGCCGCGCTGCCCGGCGCGAGACCGGTGTCGAAGATGAACGTGCGCGCGGTGTCCACCAGGTGCCGGATCACCCGGCCCGGCCCCAGCACCGCGCCGCCCTGCGCGCCCAGCGCCTTCGACAGCGTCACCGTCGTCACCACGTCCGGGGACTTCGCCAGGCCCGCCGCGTGCACCGCGCCGCGCCCGCCGTCGCCGACCACGCCCAGCCCGTGCGCGTCGTCCACCACCAGCCCGGCCCCGTGCCGCCTGCACGCCGCCGCCAGCTCGGCCAGCGGCGCGGTGTCGCCGTCCACGGAGAACACCGAGTCGGTCACCACGAGCCCGCGCCGCTCGCCGCGCGTGGACAGCGCGCGCGTGACCTGCGGCAGGTCGCGGTGCCCGGCCACCACCACGTCCGCGCGCGAGAGCTTGCAGCCGTCGATCAGCGAGGCGTGGATGTGCTGGTCGGCCACGATCGCCGTGCCCGGCCCGGACAGGGCGGTCAGCGCGCCCAGGGTCGCCGCGTACCCGGAGGAGAACACCAGCGCCGCCTGCGCGCCGCAGAAGTTCGCCAGCTCGTACTCCAGCTCGGTGTGCAGCTCGGTGGAGCCGGTGACCAGCCGCGACCCGGTCGAGCCCGCGCCCCAGCGCATCGACGCGGCGGCTGCCGCGCCCACGACCCGCTTGTCCCTGGCGAGCCCGAGGTAGTCGTTGCCCGCCAGGTCGAGCGCCCCGCCGGACGCCGCGCGTGGCCGCACCCTCCGGGTGAGCCCGGCCTCGGCCCGAGCCTCGGCCCGCGCGTCGATCCAGTCGAATACCGACTCCCCGGTGTGCTCCGTCACGGGAGGAGTCTCGCACCACCGCCGCCGCGGCGGTCCGGAACGTGGACCTCCCCGCGCCCCGGCGCGTCGCCACGGGTGGGCGGGCGTTCGCCCGCTGCGCCGGGCGCGGCGGGGCGCCGCTGGTCAGCGGGGGTCGGGGCGCGCGGGCCGGGTGATCGGACCGGGGCCGACCAGGCGCGGGGGCGCGGCGCCAGGGACGGCGGCGCCTGGCACGGCTGCGCTCGGGACGGCGGTGCTCGGTGCCGCAGCGCACGGTGCCGCGGCGTTCGGTGCCGCAGCGCTCAGGTCCGCAGCGCTCAGG
>NZ_JBQGCX010000162.1:0-4141 GCF_052038725.1 Actinosynnema sp. | reverse complement strand
CGAGCCAGCCCTGGTCGCGCGGGTGGAACTCCACGCCGTGCTCCTGCGCCACGCCCGCGAAGCGCTCAGGCCCCGCGAGCACGGCGTCGTGCCCCGCCCGGTTGAGCGCGCGCGCCAGCGCCAGGTACGGCTGCACGTCGCCGCGTGAGCCCCACGCGTAGATGAGCGTTCTCACGCGCCACTCCTCTCCCGCGCGGCGGCGGGGGTGGTGCCGGACCTCGCGGGGCCTGGCGGGTTCGGTCCGTTCAGGACGGTGGAGAAGAAGGCCAGCTGGTCAGCGGCGAGGCAGGCCGCGCGACCGACCGAGCGGCGGCCGTGGCCGACCCCGCTCTCCCTGCGCAGGAAGGTCGCTCCGTGGTGGGACGCGTGCTGGAGGGCGGCGCACAGCTTGTGGGCGTGCGCGGGGTGGACGCGGCTGTCGCCGTCGAAGACCGCCAGCAGCACGGGCGGGTACCCGGCTCCGGGGCGCACCGCGTGGTAGGGCGAGCACGCCACGAGCCAGGCGGCCTGCTCGGGGTCCTCGGCCGAGCCGTACTCGGCGCGCCAGAGGGAGCCTGCGCCGAGCCGCTCGCAGCGGAGCATGTCCGCGAGCGGGGCCAGGCAGACCGCCGCGCCGAACAGCCGGGGTTCGGCGGTGAGCGCGGCGGCGACCACCAGGCCGCCGTGGGAGGCGCCGAGCAGGCCGAGCCGCGCCGGGGTGGTCCAGCCCAGGTCGATCAGCGCGCGGGCGGCGGCGATCAGGTCCTGCGCGCCGCGCGCCCTGGTGGCGCGGTTGCCCGCCCGGTGCCACTGCGCGCCGCGCTCGCCGCCGCCGCGCACCCCGACCCGCACGTGCACGCCGCCCGCCTCGACCCAGGCGAGCGCCTCGGGTGAGTAGGCGGGGCCGTTGACGACGCCGAAACCGCCGTAGCACTGGAGGAGCAGCGGGCGGGGACCGGTCGGGCGGGGACCGGTCCAGAGCGCGAGCACCGGGATTTCCACGCCGTCCGGAGCGCGGCAGGGCACGGTGGCGGTGCGCGCGGTGGCGGTGGAGCGCGGTGGCGCCCCGGCCTTGGCAGGAGCGCGGCGCGGGACGGCGGGCGGGGGCGGCTCGGCCGACCACTCGGCGGCCTCGGTCCCGCCCGGCGCGCGGCGCAGGGGGGTGTGCGGGGTGGTGGGGTCGGTGTAGCCGAGGAAGGCGGTGGCGCCGTGGGCGGTGAGCGAGGTGACGACGCCCGCGCCGGGCAGCGCGACGAGCCCGGTGGGGCGGCCGTCCGCCAAGCGGTGCACGGCGACCTCGGTGATCAGTCCCCGGTTGCGCACGACGAGCAGTTCGGGTTCCGCGCCCGGTTCCGCGGCGGGCAGCGGCAGGAACGAGCGCAGGACCGCCTCGTCGTCCTCGGCGACGAGGTCGATCAGCTGACCGCCGGGGGTGAGGCGGGCGATGCGGGCGCGTGGCGCGGCGTCGTCGGTGAGCACCAGCACGCCGTCGGGCGTGGGCCTGGCCTGGACCCGCGAGCCCGCCGCGCGCAGGACCGGGCGCAGCTCGGTGACCCCGCCCTCGGTGACGCGGCCGGTCCAGACGTCCTTGAGGGCGGACGGTCCCCGGCTGGCGACCACCACCAGGGTGCGGCCGTCGGTCTCCAGCGCGAAGGAGGTGCAGCCGTCCTCGGCGAGCACGGTGACGTCCCGCTCCTCAGGCTCGCCGAGGCGGTGCAGGCGCACCTCCCTGGCGAGGCGCCCATCGGGTCGGGGGCGCAGCGGGGTGTAGCAGAACGCACCGGGCAACCAGGCGAGCTGGGTGCCCCTGGAGCGGCCGATCGGGCCGTCCACGACGCTGCCGTCGAGGTCGAGGACGCGCAGCGCGCCCTGCTCGGTGCCGCCCTCGCTGATCAGCACGGCCACCGAGCGGCCGTCCGGGGACGGGTGCCAGCTCTCCAGCGTGGTGTCGGGACCGGACGCCGCGGGGTCGAGCAGCACGCGCTCCGGCTCACCCGGCGGGCGCACCAGCAGCACGGGGTGCTCCCCTCCGGGGCGCAGGGCGGCCCGGAAGCGGTGCCCACCCGCCCAGACCGGCGGGTCGGCGGTGGGTGACGCGGTGAGCTCGGCCACGCGCGCCAGGAGCCCGTCGCCCCAGGTGGCGCGGTGTGCGGCGTAGTGGGCGTCCTGCGCGGCCAGCCAGCGGGCGGTCTCCGGGTCGCCCGCGTCCTCCAGCGCGCGGTACGGGTCGGGGGCGCGGTGGCCGCCGGGCAGCTCGGTCACCGCGTCGCCCCGGCGGGTGGTGGGTGCGCGCACGGGTCAGCCCGCCAGGCCCGAGGCGAGCCCGCGCGCGCGGAACCAGTCGGCGGTCTCACGCAGCCCGACCGCCAGCGAGCGCGGGGTGAAGTCGACGACCCCGGCCATCCTGGAGACGTCCAGCTGCCGGGCGGAGGGACCGGTGGGCCGGTCGAACAGGAACCTGACGCGGCCGGGGACGTCGAGCGCCTCGGCGACCGCGTGGGCGAGGTCCGCGATGGAGACCGACTCGCCGGTGCCGATGTTGAACGTGCGGTGCCGGTTCGCGGCGACCATCTGGAGAGTGGCTTTGGCCACGTCGGCGGCGTGCACGAACGAGCGGGTCTGGCGGCCGTCGCCCCACACCTCGATGTCCTGGCCTCGCGCCAGGCACGCCATCATGCTGGGCACCACGCGGCCCGAGGGGGCGTGGAAGCCGTCGCGCGGACCGTAGACGTTGGTGGGCCTGGCCAGGAACAGGTTCATGCCGAACTGGTCGCGGTACAGCTCGGCCAGCACCTCTCCGAAGACCTTGGACAGGTAGTAGCCGTCGGGGGCGTAGCGCATCCGGCGCCGGTAGTCGTGGTCCTCGGCGACCGGGGCGCTGTCGTCGGTGCGGTACACCTCGGCCGAGCTGACCAGGACGACGTCCCGCACCCGGCGCTCGCGGGCGCAGTTGAGGACGTTCGAGGTGAACCTGAGGTTGGTGTCGAGGATTCGGGCGGAGTTCTTGAGCTTGAACTCGGCGTTGCCGTCCAGCGCCGCGCAGTGCACCACGGCGTCGACAGCGGGCGTGTGGGCGTCCACGGCGGCGGCGAGGGCCCGCTCGTCGTGCAGGTCGACCCTGGCGGTGCGCAGCGCGGAGGTGCGGGGCAGCTCGGCGAGCCTGCCGAAGCGGTCCCCCCGGTGCAGGCAGAGCACGCGGGCGCCTGAGGCGAGCAGTTCGGTGGTGAAGTGCGAGCCGAGGAAGCCGAGGCCGCCGGTGACCAGCACGGTGCGGCCGGCCCAGGACCGCGCGTTCACCGACGTGCCCGCTCGGAGGGCGCTCATCGGGTGGCCGCCCGGTCGAGACCGTAGCGCTCCACCAGTGCGGCGGCCGTCCCCGCCCCGTCCTCGGCGCGGACGCGCTCGCCCACCGAGCGGGCGGCGCGGGCCAGGCCCTCGTCGCCGGTCGCGGCGCGCAGGGCGGTGGCGAGCCGGTCGACGTCCAGGTCGCGCTGCCGGAACGGCTCGGTGGCCACACCCAGCCGGTGCGCGATCCGGCACCAGACCTCCTGCTCGCTGGTGTGCGGGACGGGCACCTGGGGCACGCCCGAGGCGAGGGCGTCGTTGACCGTGCCGACCCCGCCGCCGTGCACGATCGCGGCAACGCGGGGGAACAGCCAGTCGTAGGGCGCCTCGCCCGCGGGGAGCACGTCGGGACCGAGCGCGTCGGCGTCGATGTTGGCCTCCAACCGCACCACGGCGCGCACCCCTGCTCGGGAGACGGCCTCCCGGATGACGCGGGCGGTGTCCTCCGGGTCGCGGCTGACGATGCTGCCGAAGCCGATGAACACCGGCTTGGGGTCGCGGTCGAGGAAGTCGGCGAGGGACGGGGGCGGGCTCCAGTCCGGCGCGGGCGGCAGCCGCCAGAATCCGGAGGTGTGGGCGTTCGCGGGCCAGTCGGGGGCGGGTGGCACGACCAGCGGGCTGATGCCGTGGACGAAGGGGACCGGCTCGCCCGTCGCGGTGCGGGAGCGGTCGTGCCTGCCCCTGCGCTTGGGCAGGCCCAGGTCAGCGCGCCACCGGTCGACCTCGGCGCCGCCGACCTGGAACCAGCGCAGGGGCAGGTAGGACAACCGGTTGAGTAGCGGCGGGAGGCTGCCGCCGAAGGGCACCACCTCGCTGG
>NZ_JBQGCX010000161.1:0-3525 GCF_052038725.1 Actinosynnema sp. | reverse complement strand
TGGACCGCTCGCTGGCCGACCGCAGGGTGCACCCGGCGGTGGACATCCGGCAGAGCAGCACCCGGCGCGACGAGCTCCTGATGTCACCCGCCGAGCAGTCGGCGACGCGGGTGCTGCGCAGGGTCCTGCAGATGCGCGAGGGCGATCGCGGGATCGACGTGCTGCTGGACGGCTTGCGCAAGACCTCCACGAACGCGGAGTTCCTGCACCGGCTCACCCAGACGACGCCGGTCCGCCGCGCGATCGCGGCCTGACCGCGACACCCCTTGCCGCACAAGCGCTCCACCACGCAGCACCGTCCGCAGCGGACACCCACAGCAGTGCCGAACCGAGGTTCACCTCCCCCCTCCTCACGCGAAGGTCCTGAAGATCATGCCCAACTCCCGGCCCCCGACGAAGAGCCCCGGCCGCCCCGCAGGTCCCCGTTCCCCCAAGCACAGCCGCCCGCAGCCCCGCGCGGCCAGAACCCCCGTCAGGGCGAGCGATCTCCGCGCCGTCTGCCGGGGCTCCCGACCGGTCGCCGCGTAGCGGAGGCCCACCGTGCCATCCGGGGTGCGGCAACCGCCTCGCCGCGGCCACCGCGCCCCGCACCGCACGTCCCCGGCCGAGCCCGGAAACGCTTTTCCCCTGCCAGAGCGCGATTCCAGGCCGCGCGTCACGCGGTTGCGCCCGCTCAGCCGGGTCTGATCACCGAGTCGCGCGTCCCGGACTTGCAGCGCTCGCACAACTCCCGCCCAGGACGCAGGTACAGCAGCCGGTTGTCGCACCGTCGGCACCACTGCGGCACGTCGGCCCCTCCCCGCGCAAGCGGGGCGCTCCCCGCCGTTCCCCGACGCTGCTCGGGGATGCGGGGGAGGTAGCCCGCAGGCCTGCCGGTCAGCTGCTCGTAGTGGTGCAGGGACTCCTGCTCCACGAGGTAGACCAGGTCCTCCGCGTGCGTCAGCGGGACCAGGAGACCGGCCGGGACCGCAGCCGCCACCCGGTCCAGGGTGTAGCCGGGCAGCGCCTCCAGCCTCGGGTGGACGCCGCCGCAGTGCCCCCGTCCTGAGACCGGGCAGCGGTCGAAGGAGTCGATCGCGCACCTGGCCTCGACCACCCGCTTGAGCCCCGTCGCCACCGCGGTTCCCCTGGGCGGCAGGTGGTCCCAGGAGACCCGGTTGCAGCCGACCGACGGGACGCGGTGGAACCAGCTCGGGGACCGGTCCGCCGCGGTGAACCACAACGGCAGCCAGCCCGCGCGGCGCGATCTCGTGGCACGGCTGCGCGCCGTCGCGGTCGACACCTGCGAGGCCCGCACCTGGACGCCGGTCGGGACCCGGCCGTGGATGGCCACGTCCTGCGGACCGCTGCCCAGCAGGTCACGCCCCACCTCGCTCGGGTGCCCCGCGTCGTCGCCCGCCCGGTGCCAGTAGTCCCGCTGCCTCCGGTGCTCGTCGGTGACCGGCAGGATCTCGTGGGGACCTCCGCCGCAGCGACCGGGCTCCGCGTCGTCGTCACCTCCGACGTGGACCGCGCGGTAGCGCCCCCGGACCTGCTCGACGCGCAGTTCCCCTTGCCCCGACGCGCTTTCCAGGCACAGCAGCTCTCCCGCGCCACGCAGTCCCACGACGAGGCGGTGATCCGCCTCGGACAGCGCGGACAGGTCGAGCTCCCGGTTGCCCGGCACGTGCCAGACCAACGTCGTCACAGCGGCCACCTCCCCGGAAAACCCAGCTCACAGCACCGAGGTTAGGGAAGCGGACACCCGACACCAATCACTCGAAGGGGGACATCGGCGGTAGCTGCCGCTGGGCCGCGCGGCGCAATACGGTTTGACCAGGAGCACTGGAACCAGGCAAACCGGAAGAAGGAGACCAGCCGTGCGAACGACCCAGACCCCAGCCCGGAACTCAGCCCAGACCTCAGCCCGGATCGGCAGCCGTGCCCGCCGAGCGGTTCGGCGGGTGTGTGCCGCACTGCGCGATCTTGCGCTACAGCATGGCCCGGCCCATCTCCAGCGCCGTCGCGGAACTCACGACAGCGGCGCCCGGAGGGGACAGGCAGCGGACTACGCCCTGACACTCCAGCACTTGCAGCCTGCTGAATCCGCGCCCGGTCCCGGAGAGCACCTCGATGGACAGGTGCCGCGCGTCGATCAGGTCCGTGCGCGCGGACGCCTACCGGACCGCAGCGCGCAGTTGCTTGGCGTTGCCGGGCCAGTCGGAGTTGGTCAGCGCACGGCGGGCGTCGGGGGTGAAGGTGACGTCCCACCCACGGTCTTCACGGGAGAAGCGGCCTGCCAACGTCAGAACGTGGACATGGCGCTCACGCAGCAACGGGGCCTCCACGATGCGGTCGACCAGTGCCGTGAACGGCTCATCCAGGGTGTCGCAGCGGTCCGCCGTGCGCACGAACGGCTGCGGTCCGCCGGTGTGCACGTCCGCGCAGCGCTGCGCCACTTCCGCCGCCGCGCACGCGGGCAGGCGGGCCACCCCGGAGATCACGACGCAGGTGCTGTCCTCGCCCAGCTCCGGGGACCACAGCGCGAGCCACGAGTCGACGTCGTCATTCAAGGGCAGGCGGGCCACCAGCATGTGGTCCCGGTGGCGCAGGGCGCGCTTGGGCAGCGCCGCCAGCGCGGCCCGTGCGGGGCCCTGCTCGCCGACGGCCTGTCGGCCGGGAAAGTCGAAGCCGGGCGATCCTGGCCACTTGGAGATCAGTTCAGAATGAGCTGGTGTGGCGGCTTTGCGTGTGGCGTGGAGCGCTTCAGGAGCATGGCGTGCGCGAGGAGGTTATGACCGATGAGCTGTGGGTGTGACTTGAGCCGCTGATTCCGGCACATCCCCGGTGTTTCCGTTAACCAGGGCGGGGGGCTCGGACGACCGGGCCGCGTTGGAGGGCATCCTCTACATGGGCACCCAGCCGATCCCGCTGATCGGCGCCGCCCCGCCGATCCGGGTCGTAGCCGGCAAGCCCCGGTGGCGTCCATGCCAGCTCTACGCTGACCGAGGCTAGGAACACGACACGTACCGCCGCCTGGTTCATGCTCGCGGCATCACCCCGGTCATCACCCACCGCACAGCGTCACACATGGCTCCGGCCTTGGCAGGGTCCGATGACCAGCCGAATGCACCTTCGCCTGACTCAAGGGTGGCCGGGTGCGGGCCGCGTTCAGACCTCTCACCAGAGCGGAGAGGCATTGTGGAGAAAGGAGAGTAGATGCCGTGAGGATCGAGGGTTACCTGTCCGGTCGGCCCAGTAGTGGGCGCTGCATCAGGATGGTCCCGATCCACCGCTCGTGCTTGTAGCCAACGGCTTCCAGGCGTCCGGCCTCGGTGAAACCGAATCGCCGGTGCAGCGCCAGCGAGCCTTCCCCGTCCTCGGTGATCACCGCGATGGTCTGCCTGATCCCCGAGTTGTCCGCCAGCGCGAGCAGCGCTTCCAGCAACGCCACTCCCGGTCCTCGACCGGTGGCGGTGGGGGCGAGGTAGATGGTGTCCTCGGCGGTGTGCCGGTAGGCGGGTTTGGCGCGCCACGGGGCCAGGT
>NZ_JBQGCX010000160.1:0-1983 GCF_052038725.1 Actinosynnema sp. | reverse complement strand
CACGCGGACCGGGCGCTGGTGCTGGCGCTGCCCGCCGGGGCCCTGCGCGCCGGGACGGGCGAGGTCGCGCGGGCGCTGCTCGCGGCCACCCCCGCCGGGGCGCTGCCGCCGCTGGTGGTGCTCGACGTGCGCGGGGCCGGGGTGCTCGCGGTGGGGTCGGCGCGGGCGGTGGTGGCGTTCGCCCGCAGGTGCGCGGAGCGCGGGAGCCGGTGCGCGCTGCTGGGGGAGCCGGGCGGCGCGCTGGACCGGGTCGTGCTGGACGCGGTGGACCCCGCCGGGGTGCTGGCCAGGCGCACCAGCCTGGAGGCCGCGCTGGCGCAGGCCGCGGAGCCGGAGCCGGAGCCGGTGCCGGTGCCGGTGCCCGAGGAGCGCTCCCCCGTCGAGCACGTGGTCGACGTCTCCGACGACGAGGCCGCGGAGGAGCTGCTGAGCGCCACCTACACCAGGCTCGTCCTCCGGTCGAGCGGTCCCCAGCGCGGGCTGCGCCTGGCGTCCGCCTCGCTCGGCGAGGTCAGGTTCGACGAGGTGGAGCTGCGCGCTGCCGTCGACGCCGAGGTCGACCCGCTCGGCAGCTACGTGTTCGGCCTGGTGCGCTCCGGGCGGATCGACACCGGCTCGGCGGACGCGCCGCGCGCGCACGGACCCGGCGACGCGTTCCTGGCCGCCCGGCCCGACGACCCGCACCGGGTGACCGGGGAGCGCGGCGCGTTCAGCGTGACCGTGCTGCCCACCTCGCTGCTCCAGCAGGTCGCCCCCGGCCCGGAGCCGGTCCGCTTCACCGGGTACACGCCGGTGACCCCCGAGGCCGCGCGCGGCTGGACCGCCACCCGCGACCACCTGCGCGCCGAGCTGCTGGCCGACCCGGAGCTGCTGACCAACCCGCTGGTGGTGGGCCACGCCTCCCGCCTGCTGGCCGCGACGGCGCTGGCGACGTTCCCGAACAGCACGACCCCCGACCCGACGGTCGAGGACCGTCGCGACGCCCACCCGGACGCGCTGCGGCGGGCGCTCGCGTTCATCGACGCCAACCCCGACCGGGACCTGACCACCTCGGACGTCGCCAGGGCCGCCAGGGTGAGCGCCCGCGCCGTGCAGCTGGCGTTCCGCCGTTACCTGGGCGCGACGCCGATGGCGTACCTGCGGCTGGTCCGGCTCGACCACGCGCGCGTGGACCTGTCCTCCGCGACGACGGGGCAGGACACGGTGACCCGGATCGCCGCGAAGTGGGGTTACGGCCGGGCCAGCGTGTTCGCGGCGCGCTACCGGGCCGCCTACGGGGTCTCGCCGTCCCAGACGCTGCGGGAGAGCTAGCCGCGCGGGCGGACGGCCGAGGCCGACACGGCGGCGGACGGCGACTGCGTCCGGGGACGGCGAGGAGCGACACCTGCCCGCGACCGGGACGGGCACGACCGGGGTGGGCGAACCGGTTCGGACCGGACGTGGTCGGGTGGGACCGGCCGGCTGGGGGCGACGTGGCGCTGCTCTGGAGCGCGCGGGACGGTGGCGCCGGGCGCCGGGCCGGTCGGGTGGCGGGGTTCTCGCGCGTCCGGTGCGGGTTCGTTCCGGCTGCACGGGTGGTTCGCACGGGCTGCTATCGGTCGACTGCGGAACGCGGTGGACTCGGATCGGGCCGTCTTGCACCGGGAGGAGCGGGAGGGCGGTCCGGCCGGTGGATCCGGTGACCCCCGTCCGACGGGTGGTCTGTTCGAGGGCAGACGCGGTTGAGAGCCCAGCCGCCCCCTCTCGCGCACCAGGCGAGCGCGGGGCCGGGCGGTTCGCGCCGCCGGGTCGGCGCGCCCGCCGGAGATGAGCTCTGGACCATGTGCCCCGTTTCCTCCGCGCTCCCCCTCGCCTCGGCGCTCGGCGCCGCACCGGACGCCGCCCAGGCCGACGCGGTCGTCGTCCGGGTGTCCGGCGAGCTGGACGCCTCCACCACCGGGCCGCTGCGCGCGCGGCTGTTCGACGAGGTCTCGCGCTCGCCCT
>NZ_JBQGCX010000159.1:0-3401 GCF_052038725.1 Actinosynnema sp. | reverse complement strand
TCGGCGGCCGAGGTCGCGGCGCTGCTGGCGGGTGAGCTGGACCCGAGCGCCGGCGAGCTGGTGCGGGTGGCGCTGGGCGACGGCGTGCTGGTCGTCGTGCTGCACCACCTGGTGGTCGACGGGGTCTCGTGGCGGGTGCTGCTGCCCGACCTGCGGGCCGCGTGCGCCGGGCGGGAGCTGCCGCCCGTGGGGTCGTCCTGGCGGCGGCACGCGCTGGCGCTGGCCGAGCAGGGGGCGACCGGGGCGCGGCGGGACGAGCTGCCGCACTGGCGGGCCGTGCGCGGCGCCGGGTTCCGGCTCGGCGCGCGGGACCTGACCGGCGCGGACACCGCGTCCACCGCCGCGGTCACGACCACCACCGCCCCGGCGGAAATCGCCGGGCCGCTGCTGACCGACCTGACCGCCGCCTACCGGGCAGGCGCGGACGAGGTGCTGATCGCCGCGCTCGTGCTGGCGCTGCGGGTGTGGCGCGGGGCCGACGACGCGGTCCCGGTCAGCACCGAGGGCCACGGCCGGGAGCTCCCCGGAGCCGACCTGTCGCGCACGGTCGGCTGGTTCACCAGCGAGTACCCGGTGCTGGCTCCCGCAGGCGCCGTCCGGTCGGCCGAGGCGCTGGCCGACGCGCTCGCCGGTGGTGACGCGGCGGGCGCGCTGGTGCGGGCGGTCAAGGAGGCCAAGCGGGCGACGCCCGACCACGGCGTCGGGTACGGCGTGCTGCGGCACCTGGACCCGGTCGCCGCCGGGGAGCTGGCCGGTCCCCCGCCGCAGCTGCTGCTCAACCACCTCGGCCGGTTCGCGCCGCTGCCCGGCGACGGCTGGCGCCTGCCCGAGCGGGACGCGTTCCACGTCGTCGAGCCGGGTGGCAAGAAGCTGGAGCAGGTGCTGGCGCTGAACAGCTTCGTGCACGCGGACGGCGCGCTCGCCGTCGAGTGGACCGCCGCGGGCGGGGTCCTGGACGCGGACGCGGTGTCCGGGCTCCAGGCGGCGTGGACGCGGGCGCTGGAGGCGCTCGCCGCGCACGCCGGGCGGATCGGGCCGGGCGGTGGCGCGCTCACCCCGTCCGACGTGCCGCTCGTCGGGCTGGACGCGGACGAGCTGGCCGCCGTCGAGCGGGACGGGCGCGCGGTGGACGTGCTGCCCGCGACGCCGCTCCAGGTCGGTCTGGCGTTCCACACGATGGTGCGGGCCGACGACGAGGCCGACGTGTACGTGGTGCAGGCCGTGACGCACCTGGCGGGCGCGCTGGACGCGGACCGGTTGCGCGAGGCCGCCGCCGAGCTGCTGCGGCGCACCCCGGCGCTGCGGGTGCGCCTGCACACCTGCGCGTCCGGCGAGGTCGTGCAGGTCGTGCCCGCCGCCGTGCGCCTGGACTGGCGGCGGGAGGGCGGGGAGGCGTTCGAGCGGGCCTGCCGGGAGGAGCTGGCCCGGCCGTTCCACCCGGACCGGGCGCCGCTGATCCGGTTCCTGCTGTGCTCGCTGTCCGAGGACGAGCACCGGTTGGTGATCACCAACCACCACGCGCTGCTCGACGGCTGGTCCATGCCGCTGGTGGGCCGCTCGCTGCTGGCGCTGTACGCCGAGCTCGGTGGTGGGCCGAGGGTTCCGGCCGCCCCGCCGCTCGGGGAGTTCCACCGCTGGCTGGCCGGTCGCGACCGGGACGCCGCGCGGGCCGCGTGGGGCGCGGAGCTGGCCGGGGTGGACGAGGGCACCCGGCTCGCCCCCGCGGGCGCCGGAACCGGCGCGGTCAGGCCGGAGCGGGTCTCGTTCGGGCTGGGCCAGGAGTTCAGCGCCCGGCTGACCGCCTTCGCGCGCGCCCAGGGCGTCACCACCGCGACGGTGTTCCAGGCCGCCTGGGGCCTGCTGCTGGGCACGGTCACCGGCCGCCGGGACGTGCTGTTCGGCTGCCCGGTGTCCGGCAGGCCCGCCGAGGTCGACGGGGTCGCCACCGCGGTCGGGCAGCTCGGCGGCACGATCCCGGTGCGGGTGCGCTTCTCCCCCGCCGACACCGGGGCCGGGCTGCTGGCGCGGGTGCACGAGCACGGCGCTGCGCTGGTGGAGCACCACCACGTCGGCCTGCCGGAGCTCCAGCGCGCGGCCGGGGTGGGCGAGCTGTTCGACACCATGCTGGTGGTGGAGAACTTCCCGCTCTCCAACCGGGACCGCACCACCCTCGCGCCGGGTCTGGACCTGGTCGGGGTGGACATCACCGACGCCACGCACTACCCGCTGACCGTCGTGGTGATCCCCGGAGCGGAGATCACCGTGGGGCTGGGCTACCAGGCGCGCGCGTTCGACGCGGACACCGTGCGCGGGTACGGCCGGTGGCTGCTGCGGGTGTTGGAAGGCCTGGTCGACGGGCCGGATCTCCCCCTGGGGCGCTTGGCCGTCCTGCCGGACGAGGAGCGGGAGGCCGTGCTGCGCCTGGGGGTGGGCGCGGAGCCCTCGCGCGAGCGGGCCGGGTGCCTGGAGGAGTTCGGGCGGTGGGTGCGGCGCGAGCCGGGCGCGGAGGCGGTGGTGTGCCGGGCGCGCTCGCTGAGCTACGCCGAGCTGGACCGGCGGGCGAACCGGGTGGCGAACGCGCTGATCGCGGCCGGGGTGAAGCCGCAGGACAGCGTGGCGGTGCTGCTGCCGCGCGACGTGGACCTGGTGGTGGCGCTGCTCGCGGCGTTCAAGGCGGGCGCGGTGCACGTGCCGATGGACCCCGGCTACCCGCGCGAGCGGCTGGCCGTGATGTGCGCGGAGGTCGCCCCCGCAGCGGTGCTGACCACCGCCGACGTGCGGGCCGCCGGGCTGCCGGTGGACGCGCCCGCGCTGCTGCTGGACGAGTCCGGGGTGGACGGACCGGCGGAGTGGGACGCGGACCCGGTGGCGGCGCGCGCCGGTTTCCACGAGGACTGGTTGGCGTACGTCATCTTCACCTCCGGCACCACCGGGCGCCCCAAGGCGGTCGGGGTGCCGCACCGGGGCGTGCCGAGCCTGCTGACCCTGCAGGAGGACGTCGTCGGGGTCACCGAGCGCGACCGGTACCTGCACTTCGCGTCCACCAGCTTCGACGTGGCGTTCTGGCAGTTCATGGTGCCGCTGCTGTCCGGCGGCACGTCGGTGATCGCGCCGGAGGAGGTGCGGGTGCCCGGTGACGAGCTGCTGGAGTACGTGCGGGCGCACCGGGTGACCGGGGTGAACCTGCTGCCGTCGTTCCTGGCCGCGATGCCGGACGACGCGACGGTCGACCCGGACGTGTTCGTCGTGGTGGGCGCGGAGCGGCTGGACCCGGAGCTGGCGCGGCGGTGGGGCGGTCGGCGGGCGCTGTTCAACGCGTACGGGCCGACCGAGGTCACCGTCAACTCGACACTGGGCCGGTGCGACCCGGACACCCCGCCCGGCGCCACCGTGCCCATCGG